>CANRLJ010000001.1 GCA_947631485.1 uncultured Clostridia bacterium
TTTTTCTTCGGGTTATATCGAAGATATAATCGCGTTTGGGAGTGGTTCAAATCCACTCCTCGCAACCAAACTAAGAAGCCCAAGTTAAACATGGTGTTTGATTTGGGTTTTTTCTTCGGGTTATATCGAAGATATAATCGCGTTTGGGAGTGGTTCAAATCCACTCCTCGCAACCAAACTAAGAAGCCCAAGTTAAACATGGTGTTTGATTTGGGTTTTTTCTTCGGGTTATATCGAAGATATAATCGCGTTTGGGAGTGGTTCAAATCCACTCCTCGCAACCAAACTAAGAAACCTAAGTTAAACATGGTGTTTGATTTGGGTTTTTTCTTCGGGTTATATCGAAGATATACTCTCGTCTTGGGAGTGGTTCAAATCCACTCCTCGCAACTAAACTGAGAAACCTAAGTTAAACATGGTGTTTGATTTAGGTTTTTTCTTCGGGTTATATCGCACCACATGTTATTTGTGGTGATTTTTTCTTGCCTACCAAATTTGAAAATAAAAACCCAAACTGTTGAAATTTAAAAATATTTATGATAAAATAATAATATTAGGGAGGATTTTGATGGATTTTCAATATGAAGGCTTTGGCCTTGGTCAAAGAGTAAAAAACGCAACAAATAATTGGATTCCGCTGAATCCAGATGTATATCTGATAAACAAACCAACAGTGCTTATGATTGGCGGAAGTGGAACGGAAGGTGTTAGAAGCGCAAATGGAAATGCAAAGATAATTCAAAGTTTGCTTGACAGCACAGGCACAAACGCCGAACTTCTTTCAGTTTATTACAATGGCAAAACACCAACCCCTGGCATGTTTGAATACTACACCAGAAGATTTACAAGAGATTTGTTCACTCCGCTTTTGTGCATGGGCCGCCAAAAGTTGGACACCGAAACCGCTTGCAAAAACATGAGAAATTTGACAATTTTTGCTCACAGTTTGGGCGGAAAGACGGTGGAGAACATCCTTGATGAAATGTCGGTCATAATGAAGAGAGCAAACTACACAGACGAAGAAGTAAACAAAGTGCTGAAACAAATATTTGTCGTCTCCTACGGCGTGACGCTTGTTTCACCAAAAATATATTATTTAAGCGTCATTTCTCCAGCGGACGAACAGTTTGCAAACTCTGGCGAAACTTGTTGGAAGGTGTTGATTAAAAAGATAATGCGCTATAAAATGATGACGCCGGCAGAAAGACAAAATCTTCCACCAGAGGCCGTTGTCAATATGCCAGAAAAAGACATGGCGGCATTGTCTAAAATCAGTTTCCTTTTGGATTCTCCAAAACTGATAAGAGAGTTTTATAATACAAACGAAAAATGTTATGTCATGCAAGAGGGCGACAACGAACTGCAACTTGTCACCTCGCCCCTGCGTGCCAGCCACAAAGACCATGCCATAACCCACTTTGCGCGCACAAGCGATGGTCAGCAAAATGTGTATGCCACAAAGACGGGAGATTGCGTCAGCAAGTGTATGGCAGCGGCACTGAAATATTCAGTTGACAACTCTGCCCAAAACGCTGAAACAAAGGAACTTGTTCCTTTTGATATCGCCCAACTTAGGACAATTTTGGAACAGACGGCTCTGCCTCTGAACAGCCAGCACCTAACCACCCCACGCGAACTTCAATAGGAGAAATTTAACACACAAAAATCAAGACAAGAAACGCGATTTCTTGTCTTTTTTATTTTAAAATTTTTATCAATTCGCTTGTGCTTTTTCCCATATTATTATATAATATAGTATATTTATATAATATAAAGGAAATATTCACAACATGGAAAATGAAGAACTCAATCAAAACATCACAAACGCAGCCCAAGATGCTGCTGAAAATCTGAACGAAGAAAAGGAAAAACTCACAAAAAGTGTGAAATATGACGCCAGCGATATTCAAGTTTTGGAGGGTCTTGAGCCTGTCCGAAAGCGTCCTGGCATGTATATTGGCTCAACGGACACACACGGCCTCCACCACCTTGTTCAAGAAGTTGTGGACAACTCTATTGATGAGGCACTTGCCGGCTATTGCACGCAGATTGAAGTTGTCATAAACGAAGATGGATCATGCACCGTGTCTGACAACGGCAGAGGCATCCCAACAGGCATAATTGCCAAAGAGGGCAAGAGTGCAGTTGAGGTTGTTTTGACAAAATTGCATGCTGGCGGAAAGTTTGGTGGCGAAGGCTACAAA
Organism: uncultured Clostridia bacterium; assembly: GCA_947631485.1. Classification (GTDB taxonomy): domain Bacteria; phylum Bacillota; class Clostridia; order Christensenellales; family UBA1242; genus Caccovivens. The sequence goes on from CANRLJ010000001.1 coordinate 2,205, forward strand.
ATTTCAGGCGGTCTTCATGGCGTCGGCGTTTCTTGCGTGAACGCTCTGTCAACAAAACTGATTGCAGACATCTATCAAAATGGAAAGCACCACACGATAGAGTTTTCTCGCGGAAGAGCGCTCTATCCTTTGAAAGTGGTTGGAAGCACAGACAAAACAGGAACAACCATCACCTTCTATCCTGACGCGGAAATCTTTGAGACCACCGAGTTTAATTATGACACCCTGAAAAACCGCTTCCGCGAAATTGCATTTTTAAACAAGGGCCTTGTCATAACTTTGGAGGACAGACGCGTTGGGCAAGAAAGAAAGGACGTCTTTGAGTTTAAAGGCGGAATTGTTGAGTTTGTAAACTATTTGAACCAAAACAAACAAACCCTTTTGTCCTACCCTGTTTACTTCAACAAATTCAACCACAACGACAAGGGCGATGTTGTCAATGAAATTGAAGTTTGCTTTCAATACAACGACAGTTACAACGAAATAATAAACACATATGCAAACAACATAAACACAGAGGAAGGCGGAACACACCTTGATGGCTTTAAAAATGCCCTCACAAAAGTCATAAATGACTATGCTGTGAAAAACAAAATCATAAAAGAAACAGAAAAACTGTCCGGTGAGGATTGCCGCGAAGGAATTACGGCTGTGATTTCTGTGAAACTGAGAGAGCCTCAGTTTGAAGGACAGACAAAGACAAAACTTGGCAACAGCGAAATGCGAACAATCGTCTATAAGGCCATGCAAGAGGCTTTCGGCGACTATTTGGAAGAACATCCAAATGAAGCACGAGAACTCATCCTAAAATCCATCACAGCACAGCGTGCAAGAGACGCCGCAAGAAATGCAAGAGAACTGACAAGAAGAAAAGGTGCTCTTGAAAGCACAACCCTGCCAGGAAAACTTGCTGACTGCTCTGAGAGAGACAGTTCGCTTTGCGAAATATACATCGTTGAGGGCGATTCCGCTGGTGGCTCTGCAAAGCAAGGCCGTGACAGAAGATTTCAGGCCATCCTTCCACTTAGAGGAAAAATATTAAATGTTGAAAAGGCAAGGCTGAACCGCATCCTTGAAAACGCCGAAATTCGTGCCATGATAACCGCCTTTGGTGCTGGCACAGGAAACGATTTTGACGAAAGCAAACTCCGCTACAACAAAATCATCTGCATGAGCGATGCCGATGTTGACGGCTCACACATAAGGATTTTGCTTTTGACTTTCTTCTTCCGCTTTATGCGCCCACTCATTGAAAATGGGCATGTTTATGCAGCACAACCACCACTATACAAAGTCACACGCGGAAAAGAGGACATATATTTCTACAACGATGACGACCTGAACAAGTGGTTTGACGAAAATGGAAGAAAAGGCACAACTTTGCAAAGATATAAAGGTCTTGGCGAAATGAACCCAGAACAACTTTGGGAAACAACCATGAATCCAGAGCACAGAATCCTCTTGAAAATCACCATGGAAGACGCCATTGAGGCAGACAGAGTGTTCACAGAACTGATGGGCGAAGATGTTGATTTAAGACGAAAGTTTATTGAAGAAAACGCCACCCTTGTCACCGACCTTGATGTTTAGTTGAGGACAAAGTTGACGCAGCCAAAAAGTTTAAATTTGAAAGAGGCAGAGAAAGAATAAAACAGAAGAACATGAATTTAGAAGTTGAAAGGAAGAAGAAATGAGCAAAAAAGACAACGAATTAAACAGACAAAATTTGAGAGAACTTTTGGACAAAGAAAAAGTTCAGCCAATTGAGGTTGTTGGAGAACTGAAAAGGTCCTTTATCGCCTATGCAATGGCGGTAAATGTAAGTCGTGCCATACCTGATGTTCGCGATGGACTGAAACCTGTTCACAGAAGAATCCTCTATTCTATGGGCGAACTTAACAATTTCTATGACAAGCCTCACAAGAAGAGCGCAAGAATTGTCGGCGAAGTAATGGGAAAATATCACCCACACGGCGACAGTTCCATTTATGACGCATTGGTCAGACTTGCACAGGACTTTTCAATCCGCTATCCTCTTGTTGACGGTCACGGAAACTTTGGCTCTGTGGATGGCGACCCTGCTGCCGCAATGCGTTACACTGAGGCAAGGCTTTCAAAGATTGCAGGATTGATGTTGCAAGACATCGAAAAAGAAACTGTTGATTTGTATCCAAACTTTGACGACACCCTAATGCAGCCAACAGTGCTTCCTTCCAGATTTCCAAACCTTTTGGTTAATGGCGCAGACGGAATTGCTGTCGGCATGGCAACAAATATTCCTCCTCACAACCTTACTGAGGTCATAAACGGCGTTCAAGCCCTGATTGACAATCCAGAAATCGACATTGATGATTTGATTAAAATCATCCCTGCCCCAGACTATCCTACAGGCGGCATCATCATGGGAAGAACGGCAGTTAAACATGCCTACAAGACTGGTCGCGGCGGAATCCTTGTCAGAGGCAGAGCAGAAATTGAAGAAACCTCAACTGGCAGACAGAGGATCCTCATCACCGAACTTCCTTATGGCGTGAATAAGGCTCGTTTTGTCACACAAATTGCCGATTTGGTGAAAAACAAAAAGATTGACGGCATAAGCGACCTGCGTGATGAAAGTGACCGTGACGGTCTGCGCGTTGTTGTTGACATCAAAAAAGAGGCAAACGCACAAGTTGTGTTAAATTCTCTCTACAAACAAACAATGCTCCAGCAGAGCAGCGGCATAATCATGCTGGCACTTGTCAATGGCGAGCCAAGAGTGCTCAACCTCAAAGAGATGCTTTATTATTATTTGGAGCATCAAAAAGAAGTCACCATCAGAAAGACCAGATTTGACCTCCGAAAAGCCGAAGAACGAGAGCACATAGTAAAAGGTTTGGTTATTGCTCTTGCAAGCATTGACGAAGTCATCAAGGTGATAAAGAGTTCTAAGGACAGGCAAGAAGCAACAGTAAATTTGACTTCAAATTTCGAATTGGATGAAATTCAAGCAAACGCCATACTTGAAATGAAACTTTCAAAACTGACAAGCCTTGAAGTTGAGAAACTGAACGAAGAATTAAAAGAACTCGACGCACAAATTGCAGACTTTAAGGACATTTTGGAAAAGCCAGCAAGAGTGCTTAAGATTGTGAGAGATGACCTGGAAAAAGTTAAACAAGATTTTGGCGACGAAAGAAAAACTGAAATAAGCATGGATTTGGGCGGCATCGACATTGAAGATTTGATTGCCGAAGAGGATGTCATCATCTCCATGACACATATGGGCTATATCAAGCGCATGGGCACAGACGAATACAAATCTCAGCACCGAGGTGGAGTTGGCATCACCGCCCACAAGACCAAGGACGAGGATTTTGTGGAAAAGATGTTTGTGACCTCAACGCATGACACCCTCCTGTTCTTCACAAACCTTGGAAAAGTGTATAGCGCGAAGGCATATGAAATTCCTGAGGCACAAAGACAGGCAAAGGGCAGAGCAATAATAAATCTGTTGCAACTCAGCCTTGGCGAAAAGGTGAACACAATCATCCCTGTCAGAGGTGAAATGAAAGGAAATCTCATCATGGCGACCAAGGGCGGTTTGATTAAAAAGACACCTCTCACCGAGTATGAAAACATAAGAAAGGTCGGAAAAATTGCCATCAAACTCAATGAGGGCGACGAACTGATCGGCGTTGACATAACAACCGGCAGAGACGACATCTTGATTGGAACTCATGAGGGCAAATGTATTCGCTTCAACGAAACAGATGTTCGTCTTGTTGGCAGAGACAGCCAAGGCGTGCGCAGCATAAAACTTGCAAGTGCTGACTTTGTTGTGGACATGGCGATTGTTCATGAAAATTCACACATTTTGACAATCTCCGAAACCGGCTATGGCAAACTTACTCCTGTTGACGAATTCAGATTGCAGCAACGCGGCGGCATGGGAATCAAGGCCGGAGCATTTACAGAAAAAACAGGCAAACTTGTTGCAATGAAACAGATTGAGGGAGACCTCGACCTGCTTGTCATAACCGACAGCGGCGTGATAATTCGCACCCCTGTTTCTGGCATAAGCAAATTTTCAAGAGTCAGCCAAGGCGTCAGAATAATGAAACTTAAAAACGACTCCAAAATCACAAGTGTGGCTTTAACCACAAAAGAGGAAGAATCAAACGCTGACGAAACAGCAGACGAAACAACAGAAGACCTGACAGAAGAAACAATTCAAACAACGCAGGAAGAAAACCCACAAGAATAATCTAAACTTTATAGAATAACCAAGGAGATGTTATGGACAAAAAAGTTTTAGAAGAAGAAAAAGCATATTTAAAACGCGTTTTTAATCAAATTGATGATTTAAAGCAAAAAAATGCGAAAAAAATCAAGAAAAATCAAGAAAAGATAAAAACAAGCAAGGCTTTTTTTGCTGAAAACTTTTATGACATAAAATCCGGCAGCGACGAACTTGCAAGCGTGAATCTCCAAATAGAAAACCTAGAAAACCAAAATCTTCTCTTTGAAAAGGAAGTCAAAAGGTTGACAAAACAATCAAACAATCCATATTTTGGACGCTTTGATTTCAAAGAGAAAAATCAGGACAAGGCAAACCCATGCTATATTGGTCTTGGGCTTGTTCAAGAGGACGATGAAACACTCGTCTATGACTGGCGTGCTGACATCTGCTCGCTTTATTATGACGATCACATCGGCAAAAACTCCTACACCTGCCCTGACGGTGAGATTTCTGGCGATGTCACACTGAAAAGACAGTTTAAGATTGAAAACAAAAACCTGTCTTATTATATCGACAGCAATATGATAATCAACGACGACATCTTGATGGAAACTTTGTCAAAAAACGCTTCCTCAAAGATGCACGAAATTGTCTCCACAATTCAAAAAGAACAAAACACCCTCATAAGAGCGGAGGATTTTGAAAACACAATCGTGCAAGGTGTGGCTGGCTCAGGGAAAACCTCAATAGCCATGCACAGGGTTTCATACTTACTGTATAAATATCGCAACCAACTGAAGAGTGAGGACATACTCATACTTTCTCCATCTGAAATTTTTGCCGACTACATAAACGACGTTTTACCTTCACTTGGCGAAGAGAAACCCTTCACAACCACTTTCAATGAAATTGCAAAAAGATTGCTTGGAGAAGAGTTTGAAACGAGAGAAGCAATGCTTGAAAGAGTTATTGGCAAACAAAGGCAGGGAGATTTTGAAGATATTGCAATAAAATCGAGTTTTGAATTCCTATCTGACCTAAAAAAGTTTTTAAACAACAATATTTGCAATTTGTTTATTCCAAAGACGATGGTGTTTGGCGACATTGTAATCACAAAAGAGGAAATGTCGGACATCTATTTTAATAGGATGAAAAATCTTCCAATCTACAAGAGAATTGATGTCCTCTCTGAATTTATAACTGAAAAATTCAGCGTTCCACGCAACAGGCACGCAGACCTACAAAAACGTGCAAAAAAATTGCTCTACAACAAATTCATCACAACTGACTTAATAAAAATCTATAATTTGTTTCTTCAAAGCCTTGAAATCAAAGAAATTGACAAAATTGGCGCATATGATGTTGCTCCAATACTGCTTATCAAAGAAAATCTGTTTTCTCTTAAAAACAATTTCGATGCAAAATATGTCATTGTGGATGAGATGCAAGACTACACCCCATGCCACTTCTATCTGTTTGAAAAAATTTGGAAGTGCGCAAAATTGTATCTTGGCGATATAAACCAAAGCATTGACCGAACATTGCCACCAACCTATTTGAAGAATTTGGCAAGGCAGACAAAGTCAAAAATCAAATATTTGACAAAGTCCTACAGAAGCACCTTGCAAATATCCGTCTTTTCACAAAAAATTCTCGGACACCATGTTGCGGACAATGTAAACCGAAATGGTGAAGAGGTCATGTGCTTGCGCACAAGAGACTATGCAAAGGCAATCGAAAAGATAATTGAAGAGAGACAGAATAACAAAGGAGAAAGCATTGCAATCATATGCAAGACAAATGAAGAAATAAAAGAACTTCAAAAATCTAGCCCAGAACTTAAGAAATTTAAGATTCTTTCTTCAACAAAAAGCACAAACGCAAAGAAAATCATCACCACCCCTGCAAATGCAAAGGGAGTTGAATTTGACTGCGTCATCATACCATTTGCAACGGATGAGAATTACAAAAACGAACTTGACCGCAACCTCTTGTATGTTTCTGCAACAAGAGCATTGCACAAACTGTATTTTATAAGCACCAAATCACCAAGCAGATTTCTTGTAAAGAAGAATTGAATTTATATACATTAAAAACAAAAGTAATCCAAGTTAAATCTTTTGATATGCAAAATTTTTCAAAAAGATTGGCTTCTACAAAAATCGTCACCAAAGCCCGAATTCAAAAATAATGCGTTTATATTCAAAAAATTTAACTCAGATTGGGCGGACAAGCAAAAATCTATCCACAAAAATGTGGAAATGTGGATAACTCATGTGGTTTTCCTAGGTTTTTGACCCAAAACGGCAATTTGTATATTCATAAATTGTCATGAATAAATATAAATTTGTGGATAAGTGGACATTGTCTGTGCACAACTTATAATAGGTATATGCTTGACAAAATGCCGAAATTTATATTACAATGTCAAATAAAAAGGAATAAATTATGGCAGCAAAAGGAAAGATTGAACCAAGAAAATTGAAAGGTTTTTGGGAACTCATGCCAAATGAGCAAGCCCTTTTTTCTGATTTATTGGAAAAGTTGGAAAAAGTATTCAAACAAAACTGTTTTGTGCCTCTGGACACCCCTATTTTGGAATATAGCGATGTCCTTCTTGCAAAGAGTGGCGGAGATGTTGACAAAGAAATCTATCGCTTCACAAAAGGTGACACCGACATGTGCATGCGCTATGACCTCACCGTTCCCCTTGCAAGATTTGTTTCAATGCATCAAAACGAACTGAACTTTCCATTTAAAAGATATCAAATTGGCAAGGTTTATCGCGGAGAAAGGCCACAAAAGGGTCGTTTTCGTGAATTTTATCAGTGCGATGCAGACATAATTGGCGATGGAGAACTTTCGCTTGTGGCAGATGCAGAGTGCGTGTCGCTGTTTGAAAAATGCTTTAAAGAACTTGAATTGGAAGTGCGAATCGAGGTTTCAAACAGAAAGATTTTGTCTGGCTATATCGAAGAATTAAACAAATCAAACAAAGCAACTGAAATTTTCATCATTTTGGACAAACTTGACAAAATTCCACTTGAAGATGCAAAAGCAGAACTTGCAGAACTTGGACTGAGCAATGCAGAGCAAGAAAAAATAATAAATTTAACAAAAAACACCGGAAAAATTGAAGAAATTGTCAAAAAATTGAGGAATTTTTGCAAAAATCCAACTTTCCAAAAGGGATTGGATGAGTTTGAAGAACTTGCACAACACCTTGCGGCATTTGATGTGAAATGTGTTGTTGGCAACCTTGGAATCATCCGCGGACACAACTACTACACCGGAACAGTTTTTGAAGGATTCTTGAAAGACGGCAAAGAAGCAGTTGGTGCAGGCGGAAGATTTGAAAACCTTTGCGGATATTTCAGCGAAAAGAATATGCCCGGCGTGGGCATGAGTGTTGGTATCACCCGTTTGTTTTCAATCTTGACACAAAATGGGTATTTTAAGGAAAATGCAACTGATGCAGATGTTTCAATCATAACTTTTGATGACACCCTGCACGCCGGCCTAAATCTTATGACAAAACTTCGTGACTGTGGAGTCAGAGCAGACTGTCTTTATGAGGCAAAAACCTTCAAGGCAAAGATGAAAGAGGCAAACAGAAGAAACGCGAAATATGTTTTGATTGTTGGTGAGGATGAAGTGAGAGAAAATTTATACACTCTCAAAGACATGCAAACATCCCAACAAGAGAAGTTGAAATTTGAAGATTTGGTCAAAAAATTCACAAAAAATGCTTAAAAAGCATGATTTTATCAATTTTAAAAGGAAATTTTATGAAAAAGAAAAAGATATTAGTAACCGCCGCCTTGCTGTATGTGAACGGCTTGCCACATTTGGGACACATGGTTGGCTGCTGGCTTCCTGGGGATGTGTTTACAAGGTTTAACAAAACATATGGAAACGATGTGGTTTATGTCAGCGGAACTGACGACCACGGAACTTCAAGTTATATCTCTGCCAAAAAAGAAGGCATGGAGATAAACGAATATATCAAAACGATGAACAACAAGATGAAGAATATTGCAAAGTATTTCAACATCGATTTTGACATTTTCAGCGGAACAAACACAAAAATTCATGAACAAACAACAATAGATTTCTTCAATGAGATTTACAAAAACGGCTACACAGTTGAAAAAGAAAGCAAGATGCTGTTCTGTGAGCACGACAACGAAGCCCTTGCCGACAGATTTGTTTACGGCACTTGCCCATATTGCGGCTACGACCACGCCTACGGCGACCAATGTGACAAGTGTGGTAAAACATACGAACTTGACGATTTGAAAGACCCTAAATGTGCTTTTTGTGGCCAAAGTGCAGTCAAAAAGACGACAAAACACATTTATATCAGTTTGGACAAACTTCAACCACAACTTCAAAAGTGGGTTGACAGCAAAAAGGATGTTTGGAGAAATCATGTTTACATGATGACCAACAAGTGGTTTAAGGAGGGCTTGAAGCCACGCTGCATCACACGTGATATTCACTGGGGAATTAAAGTGCCTTTGAAGGGCTTTGAGGACAAGGTTTTTTATGTTTGGTTTGACGCCCCTATCGGCTATATTTCAATCACAAAAGAACTTGGCGGTGATGAAATGGTGAAAGACCGCTGGCAAAACAAAGATTGTGAAATCTACAACTTCATCGGAAAGGATAACATAGATTTTCATGCAGTGTTTTTCCCAAGCATGGAACTTGCCTGCAAAAAATACAATTTGGCAACAAATGTCGTTGGTTTCAACTTCCTCAACTTTGAGGGTCAGAAATTTTCAAAATCAAAGAAGGTCGGAATTTTTTGCGACAAACTTTTGGAGAGTGACATGGATGTTGACGCATTGCGTGCATATTTGGTGTCAATCTTCCCTGAAAACAAGGACAGCGACTTTACTTATGAAGGCTTGAAACAAAACACAAATGCCGAACTTGTCGGAAAGTATGGAAACTTCTTTAACAGAACTTTAAATATGTCAAACAAAAACTTTGGAGGCGCGCTAGGAATAGATTTTGACGACATCAAGGACAACTTAGACGAAAACGACAAAGAGATGGTGGATACAATTCACACCCTGCCAGAGCAGATAGCAGAACTTTTTGCAAAGACAGAATTTAGGCAAGCCTACAAAGAAATAATGCGTTTTGCATCAATTGGAAACACCTATCTCGAAAAGACTGCGCCTTGGACGCTCATCAAAAACGGCGACACAGATGGTGCAAGAAAAGTGTTGTATTTGTGCTTGAATATGGCAAGGTCTTTGGCGATTGTTGCAAGTCCAATCATTCCTACAAAGACTGCTGAAATTTGGAAACAATTAAACTTTGACGGACAGCCAAATCAAGCAGACATCTGGCAACTTGCAAGCAAGATTGACATTTCAAAAGAGCACAAAATAAATCCACCAGCACCACTATTTGCAAGAATTGATGACGAAATGATTGCACGCTGGAAGGAACATTTCTCAAATTAAATGCGAAAAACATTAAAAATATATAAAAAAGAGCAAATTTTGCTCTTTTTTTTATTCTCCTGTCTTTTCCCAATAAGCATACAGTGTAATCACATAGTCTTTTGCGTCTTCCGCTTTCACTGTGTAACTTGTAAAGCCTTTTGTTGATGGTCGATGTCCCCAAGGTTGTAATCCCCAAGAAGTTGAGCTATAAATACCAGCGTAACTCACATCGCCTTCCAATGCAAACTTATAACCTTTACATTCGGCAACAAAGCCTGACAAAGTAATCTCATCTCCTAAAAATCGTTTAATTGGCGCAAGGCTCTTTGTAACAACATTATGTGTGTCGTTATCTACCCAGCCATGCCAAAAATCACTCTGGGCATACCATCGCAAATCAAAATTGATGGTGTAATAATGTTTTTGCGTCGTGTTCCACTTGCTGTAAACCGTGAAGTCATAATTTCTCATGGCAAAATCTGATATTTGAGTCGCATAAACATAGTTGTCACTAGTCCACCAGCCCTCAAATGTGTGATATTGCCTATACTGACCATCCGCACTGTCATCCTCATAGTAAGCCAAATCATCCACATGATGCTGTTCGCCCTGCAACAAATAGATTGTATTTTCGGTGTTTTTCAAGGCATCCTTTGTAGTGAACTTATACCAGTTTCTTATGTGCACTTCAAGGGTTGCATTGTCAAGTTGTTCAAACTCGTCCTCAGTGATGGTGAAATCGTCATCTGAAACAAGTTGGCTTGCATACAATTCGTCAAAGTAGAACTGTGTGTTTCTTCCATTTGTGTCATTTGTCACAACTTTTGTGCCGTTTGTCAAGTCTATCTTTGTGTCAACAACGCCCTCAAGGGTGTCATCCACAACCTGCCCGTTGTCTTTAAGCACAATTTTGAAGATGTCTTTTTCATCATACTTTTCCCACTTTGCAAACAGTGTTAAGTCTGCGCTTGGCATGAAGCCGCTTTCAAACTTTGTGCCGTCTTCAAAGGTTTCTGTTGTCCACCAGCCCGCAAATTTGTAATACTCCATCTTGTCGCCGACGCGTTTGATGATGATTTCGTCCTCGGCTGGAGTTGGAATTTCAAATGATGATTTTTCAATCACACGCTTGTCAGAATATTTTTGCTGTCCGCTGATTTGGTCATTGTTCACAACAAATTTCAACGAATAATACTTTTCGTGTGTGTCACTCCACTTTGCATAAAGTGTTAGGTCTGCACCAACAGGAATTGTGTCTGCAAAATATTGTGTGCCCTCTTCAAAGTTTGGCGTCGCCCACCAACCTTCAAACTTGCGTGTCCACCTTTCAGTTTGAGGGTCATCCCTCACAATCTGACCATAGTCTGGCAAGTTGAATTGTTTGCCCTCAAGGTCATAGGCATCTGTCTGCGACTGTTGAATTTCGTCATCGTTGGTGACAAAGTGAACTCCACGATAATATTCAACAACTGTGTGCCACTTTGCATACAAAACGATGTCTTCTTCAGGCATAACAGTTTCTTTAAACTCGGTGCCCTCTTCAAAGTTTGGCGTTGTCCACCAACCCTCAAATGTCTTGGTGGTCTTTGTCTTTGTGACATCTGGGTCGTCAATGATGATTGGGTCGGTGTATGTTGGAAGCGTGATTTGTGTGCCAACCCACTGATATAGGTCTTTGAGTTGTTTCCCGCCATTTTCAACAAAGGTGATGAACGAACTCTTTTCATAATCCAATCTGTACTTGTCATTTGTAAAGAACGTTGCCGTTGATTTGCCGTTGTTTGGCGTATAGACGTAGATGGTTTCGCCTTTCTCACCTTTCACAGAGCCGAGATTCAAAGCAAGTTTCACAAGGTCAGACCCGTCATCCTTCTTGATGCTTGTTGCAACATCAAGTGAGTCGATGTATGTCACATCATGACCTCTGCGCTTATAGACATTGTTGCCTGTGAAATCGGTTGTGCCTATTGTCAAAACTATATCGCCAAATGACTTGACTGAAGTGAGGTTTACGCCATTAAGTGTCATGCAATAATTGTATGCATTTTTTGACTGCGTTCTCGTGTAACTGATGATTGCCTCTTCGATTGTAGGCTCTGGATGTATGCTTGCAATATACTCGGCAAGAGCATTTTTTACTCCATCAGTAAAGCCCATAACTTGTGCAAGTATGGTCATAATATTGTCGCCGATGTCTTTTGCGTCATAATCCCACCCGCTGTCGCCATAGAGATAACCTTTCTTTCCATCATAGTTTGCAGAGGATTTCTTGTCACAATTATATGACGTTTGCGTGATGTAAAGCCTGTTTTTCTTGAATTCCACCTGACTTATACGCCTGTCAAACCCATTGCAATATTCTGTGTAGGTGTCGCCAAAGAGCCCTTTGTTGTAGGTCACATCAAACACTGATGGCACATCCACTTCGGCATAAACATATGGGTCCCCATCTCCGTCTTCTTCAATCCTCAAATCAATTCCAAGAGCCAATGTAACATCTATATTTTTCCCAAATATCTCGCCAAGGTGAAGATCCACCACAGGCTTATCTTGCGTGAACTCCATATGCAAGTTCAGTCCGCGAGAACTGATTGTGTTTACAATAGTGTCGGCAAATGATGGCAAGGTGCTGAAATCAATATGATCTGCCGGTTTGTTGTTTTCCAAATAGTTATAACTTGCTTCAAATGGTTTGAATTGAACTTTAAGATTTATAAGTTCGTCATCAACAATATTGATGCAGTCGAGTTTGTATTCCTTTTCACCTGTCTTTAACAGATTTATGCTTATGTCTGTCAGCGACTTGTCGCCCTGCTTTGCATCAAAGTTTGTAAGGTCAAGCCCGGCAACCAAAGACATCGTTCCGTCTGTATCGGCCTTATTCAGTCTCAATGATTTAAGCATATGCAGGCCGGAAGTTATGTCATTTAAGAGGTTGCTCACCTTGGTCATATCGCCGCTGGCATCCACTTTCTCCAAGCCAAGAAGTTTTTGAATAAATGTAAAGTCTGTGGTGTTTTTGCCAAGAATATTCAACTCCTCTTCAACCTCTTCTCCAAGGTTGAGGTTGAGCATTGACACAACCATTGCAATCAAATCGCTCATGCTTTCGTTTTTGATAAACGCCCTAAACTTCTTGCTGCCGATGTTCCTTCCATGTGTGTAGGAAACATACAAACCATCGCCCTGGCTGTCATACAGGATATCCACCATATGTCTTACAGGAGTTGACCAAGCACCGGTTGCATCCTTTGAGGAAATTGTAAAGTCGAGATATGCCTGAACCTTCAACGACCTTCCTTTGAACAACTTGATGCCTGAAGGGTTGCTGACGCCTTCAAGTTTTGCAACCTCAACGGTTATGTCTGCGCCAATGTTTGTTATCTCTGTGTCTCCAAGATTTATTGACTCTTTTTCAGATTTTTCTATGACAATCTTATAGTTGAAGGATTTGTAATAGTCATAAACGGCCTTAACTGCTTGCATAACTTCTTCGATGTCGTGGAACTCTTCAAGTGGAACAAGTTTGCCCTCAAAACCTTGCAGGCTTACAATGTTTTTATGGTTTGTCGCGCCATCAACAAGTTCGCCACCAAACTTTTTGTCAATCTGCTCGTCAGTGCCAAGAACAATGTTTGTCAAATATGCTGCAAAGTTGAGTTGTTCTGTTTGTGCAATCTCCAAGTTGTTTCCATGTTCATCCTTCAAATGCCACTGCAATGGATCACCGTTTGCATCTGTTGGATATTTTGTCTCGCCATCAAATGGCTTTGTGTTTCCGTCAGTTATATTTGCGCCCAAGACAACCTCTTGTGGAACAATTCCTTGTGTGAGGTCAAACAAAACTTGAGCAAAGATGTTTTCAAACCAACTTGCCTCTGCATACACGAGTTTTCCATCAACATCAATTTGAATTCCGTTTCTCAGCATGCTTTCGTCTTTTGCAATTTCCGTCCACCTTGCAAAGATTTTTGTCAGCATAGGAAGAACAACCCTAAATGCCTCTTTTGCCGTTTCGGCTTCCACAGCGGCTTCCTTCTTTTCATCTTTGTTAAAGGAAATTCCCAAATCTTGTTGGATGAAGTCCATGATGCGTGTGATGCTTTCTTCAGAAAGTTCGGTCTTAATCTGAAGCCCATCCACATCAACATAAATCATGTGTTTAATGTTTCCATCAATCACTTGGTCAAGCAAATATACATATGTTTCAAGCCCAAGCGAAGTTGTGTATAATTGAACAACAGGTCTCAAAGAGCCAAAGGATTTTTGATATGCCACATCTTTGACAAGCATAACCGTGATTTTCCCATAGAAGTCAGAGAACATATATCTAAATGCAAGATCGGATGTGAACACATAGATGTCCTCAGCAACCTTAGCTTCTTCCCCAATCTTTTCAACAAGTCTTGCAGGTTCAAGCAAAGCACTTATATAATCCTTGTGCTGTGTGTAGTTTTCTGCAACAAATGGTGGCATGCTTTCGCCTTCCAACAGCCCAACGCTGCCAGACAGATAATTTCCATACACTGAAAGTGCGATGCTGCCGTCTGCCGACAATTTTCCGTCAACAAACTTCAATGTGCCGCCAAGCAATGGGTCTTGCGTTTCAACGGCTTTGCCTTTGGTGTCAAGAGTAAATGACAATTCTGCAAGACTGCCAGACAGACCAAGTTTTATTGCATCAAAGAGGTCGGCAACATCAAGTTTAAACAAGTCTATGACATTTTGAAGCACGCCAAAATTGATGTCCACGCCAAAGGTGTCTTTCACAGCCCCCTCAACTTGCTCAGCAATCTCTTGTTTTTCCTCCTCAGATGCCGTCTCTTTTGGAAGTTCAAACTTCACTTTGATGTTTGAAAGTGTGATATACAAGATGTTTTGTTGCAATGTTTCGTCAAAGTGCATCCTGATGTAAACAGGCTCGCCAAGGAAGTTTCTTATTGTCACAAGCATTTCATCGTAGGTCTTCATTATTGGCTTGCCAGATTTGTCAAACAACTTGTTTCCTTGTTCATCGGTCTGTTGCACTCCTCTTGCAAAGACAATTTCGCCGTCAAGAGCAAGGCCGTCTTTTGATTCTGTCTTGTTGTAAATCACGTCAAACTCAGCGCCAAAAACTCCGGTGTTGACATAGTCCAAAATATTCTTCACAACAGATATCAAATCGGTCAACTTATTTCCGGCTTCCGCTGGGTTTTCAACAACCACATTGTCCTCTTTCAAAGTTGCAGCAACAGAAAGGTTTTCCATCTGTTTGCTGAACATCAATTCATTTTCTTCCGTGATATAAACAAGTGATAACAAATTGAAGGTCTTTGTGTTGATGGAATTTAAGATGTCTATATACTCTTTGTGATTTTGAGAAATCAAAGCCTTGATTTGTTCAATAAGTGCCTTGTCAATCTCTCCCACAGCAACAAATTCGTCAATTTGCACTGACAATTTGTCGTTCAGCACAATAACTTTCACATTGGTGTCAAAAACTGTGCCGTAAAGTTTGAGATACAACTTGTCGACAAGGTCAACCTCAACATTAAATGTCAAATCCTTGCCAAAAACAGAGACAACAACCTCGCCTTTGTGTGAAGAAATAAGATTGTAGAACCCTTCAAGGCTTTCAAAAGCAGTGGCAAATTCTTTCACCTCAGCGTGAAGTGTCAGTGCCTTCTTTTCTTTTTCTTTTACAGACACATCCAAGCCAGAAACATTGCTGCCGTCAAGCAGAACCTCTCCGCTTCCCTCAAAGTTCATGAAATTGATGCCAAATTTAAGGTCATCTATGCTGCCATTTACATCAACAACAATCCTCTCCAAAATTGCGGAAAGTTTTGTCTGAGACAAATCCTCACCAAACATCGCAACAAGAAATTCAGACAACGCCTCGGTTTCTTCTTCATCATCCCCAAGTTTTGCAATGATTGCTTTGATGACGCTCATCAAACTTGTTTGGTCTTTTTCTCCAACAACTTCGCTGATGTCAACTTTAATTTTGTTTAATTCTTCTTTATTTTCTTCCTTATATTGTATATAAAGCATATCGCCATTATAGAGCAAATCCACAACATCCTTGCCAATGTGCAGTCCGTTTATTTCAAATTGTTTGTTTAACAAATCGACAAATGCATTTCCTGCAAGGTCAATGTTGTTGTATCTCAAAGCAAATGAAAACTCAAACACTTTGCCTTCAACATAAGTCTTAACAGCCTCAACCTTTTCAAGAACATTGTTTAGGTTTTCGGTCTGAACAGGAAGGACAATCTTTTCGTCCACAACAGAAATTGACAAATCAATGTCCACATCTGTGTCATACAGCACAGAGATGTCTGCCACCTGTCTGCCGCCCTCTTCTTGCACCTGAACATCCTCAAACATTGAGGTTGTTATGCTGACATCAAACTTCACAAGTTCTGCCAAGATTTTTTTGATTTGAACTATCACATCTTTGACAACTTCTTCTTTGGCTGTTGGAAGAAGGGCCTTGATTTTGGTTGTGTATTCATCCAACTCTGCAAGCGAGCCAGTCACAACAACCTTGTGTTTTTCAGATTCCGTTCCGATATTTTCATCCTGACCGATGACAAGATATACATTGCCTTCGCCCTCGGCGTTTTCAGTAGGATATTTGTAGTTTAAATACAACTCAACATCCTCTTCAAATGCCTTGGCACAAATCTTTGCAAGCACGCCTTCGTCACTCAGATTTACAACATAATTTCCGGCAATCTCTTCGCCTTTAAGATTTAAACCAATTTCGCCACCAAAAGATTTTGCCGTCAAAATTTCGTCAACCAATTCTTCAAGTTTCAAAAGTGCATCAACATCCTTGTATGAAGAGCCGTCAAATTCAAACCCCTCACTTGCAATGTCAAAGTTGACATCCAAATCTGCGTTGTTCAAATTCACAGAAATGTCTTTCAGGATGTATGTGTCTTTTTCAACAATTTGGGTCTGTGGCTCTTGCATCTCGTCCGAACTTTCAACTTGCTCTTCCACATAAATTTTCTGTGTTGCTCTTTCAAACACCACACTTTGGCCATCGTCCCAAAGAATTTTGTAGGTGTCTCCGTCAAATTCCGAAGCAGATGGGAACACTTGCAAAACATTTTCTGCACCCATCAATTCCTTTAATTTCTGCAAAATTGTGGTTTTGGAGTCTTCCTTGTTGATTTTTTCTTCAAATGCGGTCAAAAATTTGTTCAATGCCGCTTCTGTGTCAGAGTCAAAATGCTTTTCCAAAAGCCTATCCAAAGCCTCAACCCACTTTCCGTCTGTGCCAACCTTAAACTTGACATCGTCAGCAGAAAGATAGATGGAGTCGTCTGCATACACAATCTTAATTGCCAAGCCGTCAATCGTTGTTTCAACAAGCACTCTTGGACTGTCTTTCTTATCAACAACAAAGCTTGCCTTGTATGTTTTGTCATCTTTCAATTTAAATGTGGCGTTTCCTGTGATGTAATCATTTTGTGCAAACAGATTTTCGCCGTAAGCCACAAATTGGTTTATTGGTGTAAGGTCAACAAACTCCTGCACCTGTGGCTCTTCGACAACAATCTTGCTGCTGTTCATCAAAACGCTTGGGGCGTTCAGTTTGATGGCAAAGTCACCATAGTTTATCTGTTTGATTTCCACAGAGGTTATGTTGTAGTTTTGGTCTGTCTGAATAATTCCTCTGAGGATTCTGTTTCCTGGCGCAATATCAAATTCATAGCCACCATTTTTCAGTTTTTTAAGGTTTTTGCCAAGTTCTGACAGATTAAGTTCGTCAATTCTAAAGCCCAAAAAGTCAAACAGTTTGTCTGTCAACCCGTCAATGTCAAAAGGCAAGTTGTTTTTGATTACATCCAAAACAAATGACAGGTCGATGTTAACATTGGCGTCAACAGATGCCTTTGTATCAATTTTGTATGTTTTGTCGTCAATCCCAACATAAAGTGTGTTTCCAAGATTGTTCACCCAAATGTGTGAAAGCACATCTGACTTGTCTATTGTCAAAGTTCCAGAAATTGGGTCGGTGTTGACATTTCTATAAAAATTCAAATCAACATCAATGCCACTTTGACCGTCATAAACGACATAGCCCCCAACCGCAAGGTTGAGG
>CANRLJ010000002.1 GCA_947631485.1 uncultured Clostridia bacterium
TGCCTGTTCAGGGCAGAGTTTCTGGCGGCGTGAAAGGAATAAATCTTGAGGACAAGGATTGCGTGATTTATGCCGGACAAAATTTGTATGACAACTTCACTATTATCACCGACAATGGCTATGCAAAGAGGCTGAACGCTTTGCAAATTCCAATCAGTGGAAGATATCGCAAAGGCGTGAAATTCATAAACTTTGAGAAAAATGGAAAAGCGGTTTGTTATGTCGGCGCAAGCGAAAAAGTTGCTGTTGACCAAGGGCTGAAATTCTCCTTGATTGAAACGCAAAAGATTGCCGTCACAAATGACAGACTTAGCACCGGAACGCAGATTGTTTCAAGAAAAATTTTGGGCGCTTATGACTTTTTGGACTAAAAAACGCAAATTTTGTTAAAAAATGGCTGATTTTCAGTCATTTTTTTTATTTTTTTTATTTTTTATTTTTTTTAATTTGTTCTAAAAATTTTAGGCTTTTAATATCTTGTATTAAGTCTTTCGACAAATGTGGACAAATTTGGTATTTTGTCGTCAAAATCGGCTTTGTTAAATTATTGAAATTTTTCTATCATAAAAGTGAGGTTTGTATGCTTTCTATTGTCATCAAATCGCGAACAATCAAAATCTTTATAGCAATGCTTTTGGTTTGTGTGGCTTTGGCACTTTCTGTTGACGGAACAACTGCTGCCGCCGTATATTTTGGCTATTCCACAAGAAAAGTGCCAATCTATAATGTGGACACAAACGAAAAACAAGTTGCAATTTCGTTTGACGCCGCTTGGGGTGCTGACAAAACGCAGGGGATTATTGACATCTTGCAAGAATTTGACTGCAAAGCCACATTTTTCTTGGTGGGTTTTTGGGTGGATGACTATCCCGAAATGGTCAAAGCCATTGACGATGCTGGGCTGGAAATTGGAACACACTCAAACACTCATCCGGACATGGTTAAACTTGATAAATCCACAATGAAAAACGAACTTGAAACTTGCATAGGCAAAATTAAGGCAATCACAAACAAGGAAGTAAAACTTTTCAGAGCACCTTTTGGAAGTTATAACAACGACCTGATTGATGTGGCAACAGGTTTGGGGTTAAAGACAATTCAGTGGGATGTTGACAGTTTGGATTGGAAGGGGCTTTCTGCAAACGACATTTGTCAAAGGATTATGTCCAGGGTGAAAAACGGCTCAATTATACTGATGCACAACAATTCCGACCATGTTCTTGATGGGCTTAGGCTGGTGTTAAACCGCTTGAAAGTGGCTGGCTTTAAAGTTTCTGCAATATCCGATTTGGTCTATGAAGAAAACTACACCATCGACAGAAATGGCATACAACACAAAAATTAAAGGAGAAATAAGATGAATTACAATAATTTAGAACAAACAAATCATGGAAGAATTTCCGGAATGGTGTGCAGCGATGTTGTGCTTTCTCATCAGGTTGAGGGAGAAAACTTTTGGGAGTTTAAACTTGAAGTGGCAAGGCTTTCGGAGGCAGTTGATATAATCCCTGTGACCATTTCAGAGAGGACGACAGTGGAAGGAAAGATTAAGCAAGGCGACTTTCTTACTCTTGAAGGGGAATATCGCAGTTACAACAAGATTGTAAACGAAAAAAGCAAACTTATATTGCACTTTTTTGCCAAAAATATTGCGTTTGGAAGGCAGGAAAACATAAATGAAATTAAATTGATGGGATTCATTTGCAAAGAGCCGGTGTATCGGAAAACTCCTTTTGAACGTGAAATTTGTGACATACTTTTGGCTGTCAATCGTCCAAATTATCACAAAACCGATTATATTCCTTGCATCCTTTGGGGCAGAAACGCAAGATTTATTGCCTCTCAAAGCATTGGCTGCAAATTGGAACTCACCGGGCGAATACAGTCAAGGGAATACAAAAAACAGCATGATGACGGACAGGTTGAAAACATGGTTGCCTATGAAGTTTCTTGCCAAAATGTTGGAATTGTCGGAAATTTGACCAATTATGCTGGGCAGTCAGGTTTTGAAAACTCGGCTGTGAACAATTAAAAAAGACACTCAAAGGTGTCTTTTTTTAAAAAATTGGCTCGTCATAATTTGCAGGAATAGGCAGGTCTAACAGTTTCAGCACTGTTGGTGCAATGCAGGTGAGGGATTTTCCTTTTTTCAGTTTTGCCTTTCTCAGTCTTTTGCTCACCAAAATAAATGGAACAGGGTTTGTTGTGTGAGTTGTGATTTTGTTTCCTTCTTTGTCAAACATTTCTTCAGCGTTTCCGTGGTCGGCAGTTATTATGCAGTCTCCACCAACCATAAGCGTTGCCAAAGCAACAGCATATGCCTGTTTTTCCACGCACTCGATTGCTTCTTTTGCTGCGTTGAAATTTCCGGTGTGGCCTATCATGTCTGGGTTGGAATAGTTTACAATTATGAAGTCATATTTTTGCGAAGCAATGGCGTCCAACACCTCTTGCGTGATTTCAAGTGCCCTCATTTTTGGATATTGGCTGAAATCCTTTACATTTATGCTGTCAATAAGTTTTCTATCCTCTCCTTCATATGGCTTTTCTATCGTGCCGTTGAAGAAAAAGGTCACATGGGCGTATTTTGTCGTCTCTGCCACATGAAATTGCTTTTTGCCGTTTTGAGAGAGTATTGCAGACAAGTTGTCGGTCACTGGCTCAGGAGGATAGAGGGTGTTTACATGTTTGAGTGTGTCAGAATACTGCGTCATTGCCGTGTACATAAGATTTTTTAGTGGCTTGGTCTTAAATTCTTTGAAGTCTTTGCATGCAAAAGCGTAGGAAATCTCTCTTGCTCGGTCAGAACGATAGTTGTAAAAAATCACACTGTCGTTGTCCTGAATTTTTGCGTTTTCGTCTATTATTGTTGGCTCAAAAAACTCGTCTGTTTCGCCATCTTCATATGCCTTCTCTATTGCCTCTGAACAACTGTTATATTTTCTTCCTTTGCCAAGCACAAGCATATTGTATGCCTTTTCAACACGGTCATATCGCTGTTCTCTGTCCATGGCGTAGATGCGGCCTATGATTGTGCCAATCTTTGCGTTTGTTCCTGCCATCTTTTCTTCTGCTTGCGCCAAAAACTTTTTGCCGTCATGAATTCCTGTGTCGCGTCCGTCCAAGAAGGCATGCACATACACATTTTTGATTTTGAAGTTCTTTGCAAAGTCCAAAATGGCAAACAGATGGTCAAGAGAACTGTGAACTCCACCTGTTGATAAAAGACCCATTATGTGCAAGTTTGAATTGTTTTTCTCTGCATGAGTAAGTGCCTTTATCAGTGCGGGATTTTTGAAGAATTTTCCTGTTTCAATCTCGTTGTTTATCAGTTGTAGGTCTTGCAAAATAACTCTGCCAGCACCGATTGTCAAGTGTCCAACTTCGCTGTTTCCCATAATTCCTTTTGGAAGCCCAACAGCCTCTCCACTTGCTTGAATTGTTGTGTATGGAAATTCTTTTTTCAATTTGTCCAAGTTTGGAGTGCCTTGGCATTTTATTGCATTTCCAAGTTTTTCCTTCTTTTCGCCAAAACCATCCAAAATCACCAGTGTTACCATAAAACCTCCTGTGTTTTTCACATATAAATATACATTTAGGCGAAAAAAAAGTCAAACATTTTGCAATCATTAAAAGTTATTCATATGTTCATCAAACAGGGAGTCTTGCCTTTGTTCTTGCGTTTGTTGTGAAGAAAAGTTTTGTTCCGACTTTGAAACCGCCGCATAGGCAGGCTGAGCGGGCTGTTGTGCATTGGACTCGTCTTTCTTCTTCTTTTTCCTTTCAAAGACTTTGAAAGTTCCTTTGTTGACTATCACTCTGATTCCAAGATAGACAGATGCCACGCCAAACAAAATATAGAAAATTCGTGAAAAGATGCTTGCTTGAAAGCCAAACAGCCCTGCGATGAAGTCATATTGCAAAAAACCTATTGAAAGCCAGTTTATGCTGCCAATCATTGTGACGATAAAGGCAATAAAAGTTATCATTTTCTTCTCCTTTTGTCATTATTTTGTGCCATTTTTCTGTTTTTACAAAAAAAATGTGATTTTGGTTGACTTTTTTCAAATTTTTGAATATAATATTGTAGTTTTAAAATTTCAAATCAAAATTTGTCGTGGAGTTCATGGCGATTTTTTTTGAATTTGAAAACTTAAGGAGCAGAAATTATGGAAAAACATTATCTTACACCAGAAGGCAAAGCACAACTTGAAGAAAAGTTGAATTTCTATAAAACTGTTAAAAGACCAGAAGTAGTCAAACGTATCGGTGTGGCAAGAGAATTTGGAGACCTTTCTGAAAATTCAGAGTATGATGCTGCAAAAGATGCTCAGGCGCAGATTGAAGCAGAAATCACCGAAATGGAAAATATACTTTTAAATGCAGAAGTCATTGACAAGAAAAAAATCAACAATGATGCTGTTTCTGTTGGTTGCAGGGTGACACTTTATGACGAGGACTTTGACGAGGAAGTCCAATACAGAATTTCCGGCTCTTCTGAAAGTGACCCAAGAAATGGAGTCATCAGCAATGTTTCTCCTGTAGGAAAGGCCATCATCGGCCACAAGAAAGGCGAAACAATCTCTGTTCAAACTCCAGGTGGAAAGACGACATACAAGATTGTTAAGATTGAAGTTTAATCGGCAAAATTTTTCCGTTTATCTTTCTTTTTGTTTGCTTTTTTGTTTGTTTTTTGTTACACTAGTTTTAAGCAAGATAAGGAAAGTTTATGAGTTTGGTTTATTCTTTAAAACTTTTTGGGAATAATTGGGCAAAAGCACTCAAGTTGTTTTTGTATTATCTCATTGTTTGGGGCATATGCATTTGCCTTCTTTTGCCTTGCTTTTTTGCCTTCAAAAGTGTCATTGTTGACGGCTTTGTGGCAAATGACTTCACAAAGGCGTTTTCTGGGGTGTTTTTGGGCACTCTCGGAAAGGGCATGCACAATTTGGCAAGCGGCTCTTATGATGTCTTCATTTCGGTGTTCAACCTCAATCTTGGACTTGCCATCTATGGGCTTTTGATTGTGTTTGTCTTGATGCCATTTCTCATGAATATTGGCAAATACACTTTTTGCGTCACACTGTATTATTACATGACAAGCAAAAGCGAAGTCGGCTTTTGCGGAACAATGGTGAAAAGCCTTAAAAAATCCACTTGTTTTGCAGCATGCAAAGTTGCTCACAATCTTGTGTTTTTGTCAATAATCCTTGCGTGTGTGTATTCCTTGGCTCTGATTGAAAACACTCTGTTTTCTGTTCACTTTTTGCCTTGGGTTGTTTTGCTTGTGCTGGTGCTTGTTTTCACACTAAATCAAATACTCGTCTTGGGCTGGTGTCCTGCAATGATTGTCTTTGATTGCAATGTATTTGTTGCTTACAAACGCGGCTTCAAGGCAGTTAGAAGACACTTTCTTGCAACACTTGGCACAACAGTTTTGTGCTTTGTGCTTTTCTGGGCTTTGATATTCATCTTTGGCATATTCACCATGACGGTGCTTGTTCCACTGATGACAATTCTTCTTTGCATCTACAATATGGTTGCTTTCTTCATGAGCCAGGGCATGAGGTTTTATGTAAACGCAACAAACATAATGACGCCAAAGAAATTGGAAGAAGTTGACAATATAAACAAAACTGCCTTCATACTGTAAGGCTTGCGTTTTGTTTGTAAATAAAATTTATTTCTGTGCAATAAGTGTTTAAGACACTTAAAATATTTATTTAAGGAGACAAAATGAACAACAACAAACT
Organism: uncultured Clostridia bacterium; assembly: GCA_947631485.1. GTDB lineage: Bacteria > Bacillota > Clostridia > Christensenellales > UBA1242 > Caccovivens. The sequence goes on from CANRLJ010000002.1 coordinate 5,754, forward strand.
TAAAATCACCTTCTTGGGCGGTGTAGGAGAAATTGGAAAAAATATGACCGCCTTTGAATACAACAATGAAATCATTGTCGTGGATGCCGGACTTACTTTTCCGGGGGACGACCTACCGGGAATTGATGTTGTTATTCCAGATTTTTCATATCTTATAAACAACAAAGACAAAGTTAAGGCAATCATTGCTACACATGGGCACGAGGACCACATCGGCGCCATACCTTTTTTGCTTGACCAAATCAAAGCGCCACTTTATGGCTCAAGACTGACGCTTGCACTTGTGGAAAACAAGATGAAAGAGCATCCAAAGGTGACTTACAAGGCAGTTACGGTGAAGCCTAAAAATGTGCTTAAAATCGGCTCATTTTCGGTGGAATTCATAAAAGTTTCGCACTCCATTGCTGGAAGTTTGGCACTTTGCATAGGCACACCTGTTGGAAACATTATTCACACCGGCGACTTTAAGATTGACTTTGAACCAATCGATGGCGTGATGACCGACCTCCAAAGATTTGGAGAACTTGGAAAGAAAGGTGTAAACCTGCTTATGTGTGAAAGCACAAACGTTTGCAGACCGGGTTATTCCATGAGCGAAAAAAGTGTTGGAAGAGCCCTTGAAGAAATCTTCAAAACACACACCGAAAACCGAATTATTGTTGCAACTTTTGCTTCAAACATCCACAGGCTGCAACAGATTTTGAATTTGGCAGAAAAGTATGGCAGACGCGTGGCATTTACAGGCAGAAGCATGATAAATATCACCGAAGTTGGCATGAAGATTGGTGAAATTTCCTTCAATAAAAACATTTTGGTGGACATCGACAAGATTGACAAAGTGGCTGACAAAGACCTTTTGATTGTCACAACGGGCAGCCAAGGAGAGCCTCTGTCGGCACTGACGCGTATGGCTGCGGGAGAATTTAAACAAATTAAGATAGGCGAAAACGATTTGATTGTCTTTTCTTCTTCTCCAATTCCTGGAAATGAAAAGAGTGTGTATAATGTCATAAATTCCCTCTTCCAAAAGGGCGCAGATGTCATTTATGACGAACTGCAAGACGTTCACGCATCAGGGCACGCTTGCCAAGAGGAAATAAAGATGATTCATGCTTTGACCAAGCCAAAGTTTTTCATACCTATTCACGGCGAATACAGACATTTGAGGATGCACAAACAACTTGCCATGTCTTTGGGCATGGAGGAGCGAAACATCTTGCTTCCAACAATTGGCGCTCAGATTGAATTGTCACAAAATTCCATCAAGAAGATTGGATTTACAACCGCAGGACAAAGACTTATTGACGGCTATGGAATTGGCGACATGGACAGCAATGTGCTGAGAGAAAGAAAACAACTTTCTGAGGATGGCATTTGCGTTGTCGTCATGACGATAAACAATGTCTCCGGCGATGTGGTTGGCGACCCATTTATCATCACCAGAGGCGTGGTGTATCAGGATGAAGCGGAAGCGTTTGTTCAGGACACAAGAAACATGATTGTTGCGTCACTGAAGGAACAGGATTTGCGTGGCTGCGAGCCTTCAATCATCAAAAACACAATAAAACGCAATGTGTCAAATTTCATATATAAGCGCACAAAGAGACGCCCTATGATTTTGACGATTGTGCTTTTGGATTAGGATATGAAAAAAGAAGAGTTTGTTGGCTTTGATAGGCACGAATACAACCCAATATTAAGACCCAAGACGGAAGGGCTTCTGACATCTTTGCTGCACGCACAAAAGCCGCATAAAGTCCTTGAAATAGGCACATTTATTGGCTATTCTGCAAGTGTAATCTTGGAAAACAGCGATGCAGAACTCACGACTGTTGAGATTGACGAAAAAAACGCAGCGGATGCAAGGCAAAATCTCAAATCTTTTGAGGGTAGATGCCAAATTGTGTGTGATGATGCCGAAAACTTTCTGAAAAAAACGCAGGACAAGTTTGATTTCATCTTTCTTGATGGCCCAAAGGGGCAGTATAAAAACTATTTGCCATATTTAAAAAACATATTAAGTGTTGGCGGCGTCTTGGTGGCAGATGACATCATGTTTTATGGGCTTGTGAAGTCAGATGAGCCAATAAAGCACAAACATCGCTCGATAGTGAATAATCTTCGCACATTTTTGGAAAATCTTAAATCGGACGCCGATTTTGAAACGCAGATTTATGATTTTGAAGATGGCGTGAGTGTAAGCAAAAAAGTCAGATAAGGAGTTTGAAATGACAGCGGACAAGGAAGAAATGTTGCAAGTTCTCACAGAAGCGGGGGGGGCGACAGGTAAGTTTGAAAAACGAAGCATAGTGCATGAAAAGAGGCTTTTTCATAATGAAGTCGCGCTTTGGATTTTGGACAAAAAAGAAAGACGCGTTTTGGTGCAAAGGCGAAGCCCAAACAAAAAGCAAAATCCAAACAAGATTGGGCTTTGTGCAGGGCACGTTGTCGGAAAGGAAAGCATAGAAGAGGCACTTTACAAAGAGGCGAGAGAAGAAATAGGGCTCAATCTTTCCGATTATGATGTTATGCCTCTGACTGTGATAAAACGCACCGAGCCAAACAACTATTGTTTTTCGCATCATTTCTACATATTTGAAAACAAGCCGGCGGAAGAATATAAAATTCAAAAGGAAGAACTTTCTGAGGTGTTTTATCTGCCATTTGACAAGTTTTGGGATATGGTCAGAAACAACGACGACGAAGTTGCCATAAAAAGAACGGACTATTATGACAAAATATTTGAAATGCTGAACAAGATATTAAGCGAAAACGCTTAATATTTTTATTATTTTAGATAAATTGTGTTATTAGATTTGATTATTTTAAAAAATTTGGTAAAATAGTCTTATGGACTTTGAATTGAAAATTATTCAGTTTTTACAGGCTGGAAGGACGCCATTTTTTGATGGCTTCTTTCAGATTGTTTCTTTGCTTGGCACATATTTGGGCGCAGCGGCACTCATTGTGCTGTTGCTTATCTTCAACAGAAAACTTTGCTTTTGGTACATATTTTCATATGGGTTTGTATATCTCATAAACAATGTTCTGGTCAAAAATTTGGTCAAGAGGCCAAGGCCTTTTAATGTCAGCGATGCAATCATAAATTTTGGCGACGCTGTCACTGACTACAGTTTTCCAAGCGGACACATTGCGTGCGCCGTGGCAATTGCAATCTTTTTGGGGTATTTTTTGTTTCAATGTTATAAAAAACGAAATGAAAGGATTTGGATTGTCTTGGGTTGCTCGCTGTATGTCTGCCTTGTTGCTCTGTCGCGCATGTATCTTGGAAAGCACTATCTGACAGACCTCATTGCCGGGGCGGCAATTTCGGCAGCCATCTGCTTTGCTGGAATTTGGTTTATGACATATTATCACAAAAAGAAGAGGAAATCTAAAAATGAAACTGAGGGTTGACATATTTGGGCTGGACCAACTTGCAAAACTTGCCGAAGCTTTTTCTAAGACACTCAAAACTCCCGCAATAGTCCTTTTGAAAGGCGATTTGGGAAGCGGAAAAACAACCTTTGTCAAGGAGGTTGCAAGGGCTTTGGGCTGCAAAGACCTTGTCACAAGCCCAACATTTACACTGCTTAATCAATATCAGGGGAAGGAAAAAATATATCACTTTGATATGTATAGATTGTCAAGCGCAGAAGAGGCGGAAGAGGTTGGCTTTGCTGAATATTTTGATAAAAACACGCTTGACGGAATTGTTTTTGTTGAGTGGCCAGAAAATGTTGGGGATTTGATTAAAAACCCAGATTTTGTTGTTGAAATCACAAAGACAGGACAAAAATCAAGAAGAATTGTTATTGAAGGAGAAAAAAATTAGATGCTTGCAGTAAACACCGCGTTTATGACTGCCTATTTGGCACTATCGACGCCCAAAGGAAAGTTTTATAAAACTCTTGATGCCAAAAGCAAACACTCAGAAAATGTCCTCAAAAGCATTGATGACCTTTGCGAAGAGGCTGGGGTGGATGTGCTGGATGTTGGCACTGTTGCCGTTGTGACAGGGCCGGGCTCTTTCACTGGGCTTAGGATTGGAGTGGCGATTGCCAAGGCGCTTGGGTGCGTGAACAAAGAAATAAAGTTTGTTTCTTTGTCGTCTTTAGAACTTCTTGCATATACTATTGCAAGAAAACGCATGGCAGATGGCGATTTTGCCTGTGTTTTAAACGCACTTTCGGAAAAGTATTTTGTTGCCCAATTTGACAAGGACGGAAACAGAAAAACCGACGATTGCATGATTAGTGCACAAGAATTGGACAAAATCAAAGTGCCAATGTTTGGGCTTGCAGGCGACACAAAGTTGGAATTGACCGAGGTTTCGCTGACAGCAGAAAATCTTTTGTCGTTTGCCGAAAAGAAGGAAGAGGAAAAACAGTTTGTCCTATTAAGCGAACTTTTGCCACAATACATCAGACTTTCGCAAGCCGAGGACAACTTAAAAAAAGCAAAAAAAATTAGTAAAAACAGTTGACAATAAATATAAATACTTGTAGAATACACAAAGTAAAGGAGATTATATGAAAAAACCTGTTTATATAAGATGCCCTAGATGCGAACTTAACTATATTGAAAAGAAAGACAAACTTTGCAGCGTTTGCAAGGCAGAACTTTCCGCAAAGAAGGATGAATTTATCGGCGATTTGGACCTTGAACTTTGCCCAATTTGCAAGACAAACTATATTCAGCCAGACGAAATCATGTGCCCAACTTGCCTTAAAGAGCATCACTCTGAGGATGAAGAAAACAACGATTGGGAGGACTATTTGAACAGAGACGAAGAAGAAGTTGTGTATGACGACGAGGAAACAGGCGACATGGTTTCAGTCACAGATATGGATGATGACATCATTGACGACGACATCGACACAAGCATAGGATTTGATGACAGGCTTGATGACAGTGCACTTGACGAAGAACTTGATGTTGATGATAACCTTGACGACGACCTTGATGACGATTTGGACGACGACGAGGACGATGATGAAGATGATGACGAAGACGACGATGATGATTTGGACGACGACGAGGACGATGACGACGATTTTTAGGAGGCTGATATAGCCTTCTTTTTTTATGCAAAAAAAGACCTCCATTGTTTAGAGGTCTTATTTTATTTATTTTTTGCCTTTTCTTGTTTTTGAATTGTCATTTTCTTCAGATTTGTCATTTGCGAGTTTCTTTTCTTTGTTGAGTTTTTCTGAAGCCTTTTGCAATTCGCGCTGTTTAAGATCTTCTTGGGCGTATAGTTTCCTTTCAAGTGAAAGCAGATGTTCTGGGGTTTGCAATTCTTCTGTTTGCTTCTTCAAAACTTCAATTCTTTCTGCAATGACTGTTCTGCGTTGAGCAAAGTTCTTAAACTCTTTGTCTGTTGATTTTGAAACCTTGCCTTTGTCGGCTGCACGCATGTTGATGACTTTTTGCTTGTGTTCGGTTTCAAGTTTTTGAAGTTCGGTTTCAAACCTTTCAATCTCTTTATTCACTTTCTCAACTTCGGCGTCGCGTTCTTTTCTTGCAGCAAGTTTGATTGCATCAATGTTCAAACTGCCCTTGCGGTCATAGGTTTCTTTTCTCTTCTTTTCAATCTTCTTAATTTTGATTTTTCTTAATACAAATCCGATAACTGCAATTATGATTGCTGCTGCGGTGATGAGTGAAGGAATTAACAGCCAATTTGAGTCGTTGTTTGTGTTGCTTGATGTGTCTGTGCTGGTGTCGGTGTCTGTGTCGGTGTCTGTGTTGTCTTCGTCAGTGTTTTCTTCTGTTGATTTTGCAACAAAACTGTTTCCGTTGTAATCCTTCTTTTCAATCTCTTTTTGCACATTTGTGTATTCACTTTCTGTGATTGTGCTGTCCAAATTGAAGTCATAAACAATCATTGTTCCTGCAATCATGCCGCCATAGGTTTCATCAGAGCGGGTGCAGGCAAGTGCAATGTGAAGTTTTGCTGTGGCCTCTGCTGTAGGGTGGAGGTAGATCGAATATTCCTCAAAGCCCTCTTCATCAGTCTTTATTTCGTTTGCATAGTCAAAGCCTGTCAATCCAACAGTTGTGCCATAACTTATGTCGTCATCCTCTGCTGTGTCATCAAACTGGAAGAAGTTTTTAAGTTTGAAGGAAAGTTTGTAATACAGGTCTGGCTTCAAGTCAAATGAGAAGTTACTGTCGATTGTGTATGAGCCTTCATTTGGGACTGTGATGTAGAAGAAAACTTTGTCCTCCATGTCACTTTTGTAGAAATCTCTGTTTTCAAATGCCTTTCCTTTCACAAGTCCGCCGTTAAAGCCTTGGCTTCCGGTTGGGTTTGCGGTTGGGGTGCAGTTGTATGCAGGGGCATTGTCTGGTTTTATCCCTCCAAGTTCTTCAGGGATTTCGTTTGTCTGCAAGTTGTAGTAGAAGTTTCCCAAATCCACTCTTTCTTTTATGTTTGTGGTGTCATAGTGTTCTTGCGTGTCGTCCTTTATTGCAAAGTTGTCAAAGAACGCATAGCCCTCAACCTTTTGGGTGTTTGAATTTTTTCCTAAACTCAATCTGATGTAGAGTTCAACTGAGTTTTCTATGTTCATTGGAATTTCAAATTGTTTCCAGCCGTTTGTTCCGGTGATTTTCTTGCTGTAAAGTGAAAATTCGCCATTTGTTGAAACAAGGTCAACATACAGGTCGCAGCCGGTTGAAACATAATAGTCAAATACAACTTTCTTATAGCCAGTGCTAAGTGAAACAGGGCTGGAGGAAATTGATTGATAGGTTTCAACCAAGTTTGCAAGCATAAGCACATTATTTGTTTGGTTTGGATATGATGGTATTTTGCCTGGATTTGTTTTTACGCGGTCTGTCCAGCGATAGTTTTCATTTCCCTCGTCTGTGTATTTCTTTGAATATGAATTCCAGAACTTGCTGTCGGTGTTTACAACACCATAGTAGGTGTATTCACTTGAGCCGTTTGAAACTGTCCAACTGTTTGGGGTAGGTAAGCCCTCGGTTGTTGTTGTCAGGTCGAAACCGCCGTTTGTGACGCCGTTGTCTTGGGTGACAGTGTTTGTGCCAAGTTCAATCTTGTTTGCTGCCGTTTCATAGTCTGAGGACGATGCTTTTTCAATGGTGATGTTGTCAAAGAGGATGCATCCGGTTGCAAGTTCGGCTGCTGTGTCGCCACTCTTTGCCTTTCCAAGAGAAAGTGAAAGGTCAACTGCACTTCTGTATAAAGCACCACCTTTAACATAAAACTCTATGCAGCCATAGTTGTTTGCAAAACTGTCTGAAACATTTGTTGTGATTGCCGAACTGTAAGAGTCGTCTGCGTAGGTGTAGATGTCTTTTAAGTCAGCATAAAAATCCAAAATTCTGTCTTTGTTTTCACTCAAAGAAACATACGCGCTTCCGTCTGATATGTCAGAGACTTTGTAGTGCACTTTGATTTTGTATATTTCATTTGCGGCAATGTCGATTGGGGTTTTAAGAGTGACTTTGGCATAGTTGTCGTCTGCCCAAAGAGCAAGCGCTCTGTCGTTGTCTTGATAGTTATATGCGTTTTTGGATGTGTCAAAAGTTGCTTTCTTTGAAAGGTCTGTGCCGACATAGCCATAGCCAGTTTCGTTTTTGAAAACTTCTTGTGCGTTTTTTCTGCTGAAGATTTTGGCATTTCCAAAGCCTTGTTCGTCAACAGTCCAATATTTTTGCAGGTCAGAGTTTTCAAAGTCGAGATTGTAGTTTGTCTCGGTTTCTTCCCTTAACTGTGAAAGGCTGAGGGTTTTGTCGTCTCTCAAATCGGTGAGAGTCACACAACTTCTTTCAGTTGTAATCTTGTCGTGAGTTTCTGTGATTTTCTTTGAGAGTTTGTATGTTTCATAGGTGTCCCAGAAATAGTTTTCACTGCATCTATACAAGTGGGCGGCATCATAAAACACAACACCACTGCTTGAAGGGCCATCCTTTGTTCCAAGCCACAACTGGAAGTTTACTGTTTGCTCTTCGTTTCCTGTTGCAATGAAGAAATAGAAATTCACCCATTTTGTGGAGGACACTTTTGTGATTTCGCAATCAACAGCCTTTCCGTCGGCGTCTTTCAATCCGTCAACATACATAGAGCCAATCACAGGGTAGTTTTCAGAGTCGTAGATTGTTTCGGCTTTGTAATATGGCAAGTTGTCACTTGCTTTGATTTTGTATTCTTTGGTGTCTGGATCATATTCTATTGGGCAGGTGTAGAGGTCATAGTCCTTGTTTACAGTGTAGGTGCCGTTGTCTCCTGTCGAGATGGCTTCACGGTCAACATACACAGGGGTGGTTGTTGTGACATCTTCATCAGCCGTTTCCACCAACAAAAACCCAAAATATTTGGCGTCCTCATAAAACCTTGTGACATTTTTGAAGATTGCATCATCTGTTGTTTGGCGATTTAGTGGATTTAATGTTTTGTGAATATAATATTCTCCGCTTGTGCTTGTGTCTTTTGGAGTGTATCTGATGTATTCGTTAAATCCGACGGAGTCTCCGTTTTCGACATATCCAAATTGTGCAGGGGTGATGGAGTCATCTTGGGTTATGTGTCCAAATTCAGAGTATTCTTTGTGTGAGTCATAGTTTGAGTCGCTGTTGTAGGCAACTTGAAAATAGTAATATGAATTTGCGTTTAATGTCAGTGTGCCTTGTGTTTCATAACCTTTGCTTGTCTCGTATCCTATTGGGGAGTTTGAGTATTTTGAGTTTATCATAAGCACATATGCATCTTTGTCGGCTGTCTTTGGGTTGTTTCGCAAATAGAACCTGTTTGAGCCATAGTCCTGAAAACGAGAGCCTGTTGTTATGATGCCGGAAGTTGCCTTTTTGCCGGTTGGGTTTAGGGCAGACCAACCAGAAAGGCTGTCATTGAGGCTGAAGTTTGTTACGCCAGAGGAAAAACTGTTGTTTGTGACGGTTTGTTCTTCATGATAACTTGTGGAATATGTGATTGCTGCGTCTGCTGTTTGGCTTTGTGTTGTCAAAAGCAGAACACCCATTGTTGACAAAGGAAATACAAGTGCCAGCAAGCACATAATTATTTTGTTTTTTATTGATTTAAATCTTTTCATACATCACCTTTTGCAAATCATTAAAGTATTAAACTATGCTATTATAATACATTTAAGTGAAATAATCAAATATTTTTTTCAAATTTATCAATAATATTGTTGAGAATTATTGTCGTCAAAGGGGTTTTAAACGGTCTGCATGGACAAACACAAACAAAACAAGGACAAATTGAGTCTGAAATCCAAACTGATTATGTCGCTTTGTGGCATGATTGTTGGATTTATCAACGGATTTTTTGGTGGAGGAGGCGGCATGATTTGCGTTCCTTTACTTGAAAAGATGCTTCACCTCGAAAACAAATATTCTCATGCGACAGCAATCGCGGTTATTCTTCCAATTTCTTTTGTCAGCGCACTCATCTACACGCTTGGTGGACACATACAGTCAATCCCTTTCATAACCGTTTGTGCAGGGGTGGTTTTGGGCGGAATTATCGGCAGTTTTGCCCTCAAATTTTTGCCGTCAAAAACAATCAGAATCATCTTTGTTTTTGTCATGTTGGCTGGCGGTGTCAGGCTTTTGTTTTAAAGGGGAAATATGATATATTTTTTTTACATTTTGGCAGGCTTAATTTCAGGTGTTTTCGGCGGTCTTGGCATGGGAGGCGGAACGCTGCTTATTCCCATTTTGACCATCTTTTTGAACTTTGACCAAAAACTTTCGCAGGGCATAAATTTGCTCAGTTTTTTGATTATGGCAATTTTCTCTTTGTATATTCATTACAGGCACGGATTTATTGTCACAAAAAACCTCTTTTGGTTGATATTTTTTGGCGTTATTTTTTCTGTTGTTGGCTCAATTTGTATGGGATTTTTGCCATCACCAATTCTCAAAAAAGCCTTTGGTGTTTTTTTGTGCCTTCTCGCTGTGATAGAATTTATAAAAGTATTTAAAAAATAGTGGACAAATTTACTTTTTTGTGTTATATTTATTACATCTTAGCGAGGTGAATTATGGTTGATAAAAACAAATGCATCAGTTGCGGAACTTGTGTCGCAATTTGCCCTGTTGGGGCAATCTCTTTTGGGGATGATGGCAAAGCACAAATAGACAAAACAAAATGTGTGCACTGCGGTGCTTGTCAAGCAAGTTGTCCAGTAAGCGCTATTGACCTTGACAAATAATGGGAGGAAATATGGAAAACATTGCTTTTATTCAATTTGACGAAAAGAAAATAAAACTGCAAATAATACAAAGCAGAAACGGAAGATACAGAGTTTTGGAAGAGGTGGAAAATCACCAAGACCTTACAAATGAAATAGTAAGAGATTGTCTTTTGTCACCAAAAACCAAAACAGACATCCTGAAGATTCTTAATATCTATCGTTTTACAATCGAAACCTTTAAAGTTGAAAAAATGATTGCTTTTGCGTCAAACATAATAGTAAAGGCAAGAAATTACCGCGGTTTTCTTGATGAAATCTACACAAACACAGGCATGAACTTTTTGATTGCGGGCGATGACGAACTTGTAAAAAATGTATATCTTTCTTGCATGGCAAAGATTGATGCATCCAAGGGCTATATTTTGGACATTGAAAGTTTCAACACCTACATTTTGAAGTTCAATCGCAGAAATGTTGTGGAATACAACACAATCCCTTATGGCTACAGCAACCTTTCCTCTTCTCAAATGAATTTTGCCGACATGGTTGCAACAATGAAGAAGGAATTTAAAAAGGCATCACTTGTCAAAAACTATGAAGAGGATGCTGTTGTGGGCTGCGGCTCAACCTTTATTGACATTTCAAGAATAGCAAAAAAACTGACAAGATATCCTATTGACATCGACAACAACTACGTTCTTTCTGCTCAAAACATAAACAAGGTGATTGAGTTTGCCGCAACACTTGACGCTCAAAAAATAAACAAAATCAAGGGCATTGGACCATACGGTGCTCAAAGCATAAACGGCGGGCTTGCCATTGTTTCGGCGTTTGTTGAGGCGTTGAAATTGGACGAACTCACTGTTTCCACTGCAGAGCCTTTTGAGGGTGTTGTTCTTTCAAACCTTGTTGGAACAGCAAATGAAAAATATTCTGATTTGCTTCAAAACAGCCTTGACAACTATTATGAGTTCAAGAAAGAGGGCCTTGCAATAAACAGTCAGGTTTATGAAATGGCAATACTGCTGTTTAAACAACTTAAGGTTGTGCACAAACTGCCAAGACTGTATGTGAAACCTTTGAAGATTGCCTCATACATGTATGACTGCGGCAAATTTATAAACTTCAAGGACAGCGCAAAACATGCCTTCTACACGGTTTTAAACTCAAATGTGGCTGGGGC
>CANRLJ010000003.1 GCA_947631485.1 uncultured Clostridia bacterium
CTGGCACAAAATTGAACGAAAAAACCAAAAATTTGCAAAAAAATTTCATTTTAATGCGAGAACTTTGCGATATTCTCGAAAAAAACACTGAAAAACGCGGTGCTTTGGATTTGGAGATTCCTGAAGTTCAGTTTGTTTTTGATGAAAAAGGCATGGCTGTGGACATTGCAAGAAGAGAAAGAAATGAGGCTCACAGATTGATTGAGGACTTTATGGTTCTTGCAAACGAAACTGTTGCCGCACATTTCCATAAGAGGGGTGTGCCATTTGTCTATCGTGTTCACGAAGCACCAACAAAAGAGAAAGTGATGGGTGTGTGTGATTTTTTGAAAGGGATTGGCGTTTCCTTTCCTCAAATTCCAAAAGACGATGTAAAACCTGCTTATTTTCAAGAAATTTTGCAAAATGTTGAAAATTCAAACACAAAAGATGTTGTAAACAAGGTGGTTTTGCGTTCTATGCAAAAGGCGGTGTATTCAAATGAGGACAAGGGGCACTTTGGTCTTGCCTTGACAGATTATTGCCACTTCACTTCTCCAATCAGAAGATATCCAGATTTGACTATTCACAGAATAATAAAAGAATACATCAAAAATGGTGGCAAATTTTCCAGCCAAAGACAAGCAGAACTTGAAGATTTCACATATGATGCCTCAATGCAGTCATCCTCTTGCGAACGCAATGCCGATTATGCCGAGCGTGACGTTGATGACTTGTGGAAGGCATATCTTATGAAAGACAAAGTTGGGCAGGTTTTTGACGCAACAATTTCTTCAGTAACAAACTTTGGAATTTTTGTTGCACTTGAAAACACTGTTGAGGGTTTGGTTAAGGTTGATGACCTGCCAGACGACACATATCTGTTTCTTGAAAAACAACTGAAACTTAAAGGTTCGGGGCATGTTTTTTCGATAGGAGACAAGGTTAAAGTTGTGCTTACAAACGTCAGTTTGATGTCAAGAAATGTTGATTTTAAGATTGCCGAATAAGCAAAAATGGACAAAAAAGACTTAAAATTGGCCATTTTTTCTGGAAAAAAGCAAAAAAATGAAAAATTTTTCGATTTTTTTATAAAATGGTATTGAAAAATTAAAACTGTGGTGTTATAATAGGAGAGGAAATGAAGGTCGTATCAAATAATAAGAAGGCATTTTTTGATTTCTTCGTTTCAGACTTGGTTGAGGCCGGGATTGTGCTGGAAGGTTGTGAAGTCAAATCAGTCAGGGAAGGTGGGGCAAGTTTAAAAGACAGTTTTGTTGTGATTAAAAATGGCGAAATGTTTTTGAAAAATGCTTACATCAAAACCTATGAGAAAACTTCTTCCTTCAAACCAGACGAAAGACGAACAAGAAAACTGCTTTTAAACAAAAGCGAAATTCTTAAGTTTGAAAGGCTGGTCAAGGAAAAAGGTTTCACCATTGTGGCCACAAAGATTTACTTCGATAAATCCAATAGGGTCAAAGTGGAGATTGGGCTGGCAAAAGGAAAGAAACTTTACGACAAAAGGCAATCTATTAAGGAAAGACAACAAAAGAGAGACTTGCAGCGGATTTCTTAATGGGGACGATTTTGGTTTCGACAGAGACAAATGCAAAATATGCAAAGCATGTAGTGGGTGCCCGACACTTAAAACAGGACAGTGCGAAATAAACGCAGACAATAATGACAATGTTGTTGGATTTAACAGACTTGCAGTTGCTGCCTGATTAAAGAAGACAACGACCTGATTGATTAAATCAATCTGCTCACTTTTGAACTTACCAAGCAAGAGATGGGTATCAACTTTGGTAAAAATTTTATGATGAGTTGTCCTTGTAATCATAAAAAACTTCTAAGGAATTGCTTTTAAAATCTGTTTATGGGTTAATTAAAAGTGAAATTTAAGCATAAACTAAACATGTAGAAAGATATTTTGTGTTGTTTTTGGACGAGGGTTCAATTCCCTCCGTCTCCACCAAATGTTTGAAACAATTTGATCACTTCAACCACTTAGTGGATTTAAGTTGAGAAACTTAAAAAAACAAAAAAAGGAAGGTAATTGCTATGTTTAAATCTCTTTTAAATGCAGTGGGCGGAAATCTCAGCACAGACAGTTTGATTTTGAACATCTTAATCATCCTTGGCGTTGTTGTTGCTGGAGCACTTGTTCTTTACTTGTTGTGGGAAATTGTTTCCTATATTGTTTCAAGAACAAAAAAATCTGGAGAACCTAAAAAAGCCCCAGACCTTGGCAAGAAACAAGAACCAAACAAAAAACACGACGATGTTTTGGTTGTTGACTACAGCCTTGATGCAGAACAAACACCAGAAGAAGAACATGTTGTTGAGGAGCAAGTAACAGCACCAGTTGCTGAAGAGCCAATCGCACAAGAACCAGTTGAGGAAACAGTTTTGGACGAAACTCAGTTGGAAGAAGTCAACGAAGAAAAGGTGGAGGAAGAAAAAGCCGAAGCCGATGCTGAAACATCTTCTGAGGAAGAAGAAAGAAACGAAAGACGTGCTTATTTGGAAGCAAGGCGTCAAGAAATCATCCGCAGGATGCAGGCTGATGCAGAAAACGAAGAGGAAACTGAGGAAGAAACCGAAGAGCCAGAAGTTGAACAAGTGGCAGAGCCTGAAACTGTTGAGGAAGAACCACAAGTTGACCAACTTGCTGAAGAAAGAGAGGCCCTTAATGCAGAAAAGGCAAGATATGAGACCATGGTCAGAGAACTTGAGGCTGCAAAGCGTGCTCTTGCTGAACAAAAGAAAGAGACAAAGGTTGAGACCAGAGTTGAAACAGTTGTTGAAAATCTTACCCTTGAAGAATTGAAGCAAAGACTTGCTGAGGCTGAAGAGCGCTTGAAGACAACTGAAAAAGAATTTAAACAATGCAAAAAAGAATATACACCACTTCGTAAAGTTTGGGTTACTCATGAAAAAGATGAGAAGAAACTCAGAAGAAAAGAAGCCCTTGTTGCAAAACAAAAAGTCATCCTTTATGGTGTTAACAACTATGCCGACATTGATGAAGAAAAAGCAAAGAAACTTGCTGAAGACCTTGACCTTTTGGATGGGCTTAAACTTTCAGTTCAACATTGCGAAGAAGTTATGAAGAAAAACGAAGAAAGATATCCTTATCTTGAAAAGATGTACAATGTTTTGAAACTTCGCAACGACGAACTTAAAGCAGATATCGCAAAATACAAACAAGAAATTGAAAGAATTGAAAGCGAACAAAACTAAAAAAACAAAAAATCGCAAAATTATTTGCGATTTTTTTATTGTGCCTTATTAAAATTTATTTAATAAAATTTGTCAATCATTTTGTAAAAGCAAATCATATTTGATATAATATAAAATATGAACAAACCATACAGTAAGACCATTGAACAATCTTTTGAAGAACTGCAAACAAGTGCGGTTGGTCTTTCAAGCGTTGAGGCAAAAAACAGGCTTGAAAAAAACGGGAAAAACCAACTTGCTGAAAAAAAGAAGAAGAGTGCATTTATAAAATTTCTGGAACAATTCAAAGAAATTTTGATTATTGTGCTTATCATCAGTGCAGTGATTTCCATTGTTATAGGTGCAGTTGAATACTCTGCAAACGAGTTTATTGATGCCGGCATCATCTTTATTGTTGTTATGTTTAATGCCGTGATTGGATTTTTGCAAGAGCGAAAAAGTGAAAAGGCGATGGACGCCCTGAAAAACATGACCAAACCATATTGCACAGTCATCCGAAACAACAAAATATCAAAAATAAAATCTGAAGATCTTGTTGTTGGCGACATTGTTGTGCTTGAAGCAGGCGACATTGTTCCTGCCGATTTAAGACTGTTTGAAAGCAATTCGCTGAAAATTGAAGAAAGTGCTCTGACAGGCGAAAGCGTTCCTGTTGAAAAAGATGCCCTTTCTGTTTTGGGTGAAAACAGTGTTTTGGGTGACCGCATAAACATGGCTTTCATGAGCAGCACTGTTACATATGGTCGCGGCAAGGGAATTGTTGTTGCAACAGGCATGGACACCGAAATGGGAAAGATTGCCTCGGCTCTGTCCGAAATGGAGGACACAACCACACCTCTGACAAAAAGACTGAAATCCACAAGCATAATTTTGACAATTGTTGTGCTTGTTGTTTGCGTTGTGGTTTTTGCCGTTGAACTTTCTGTCGGCTCTGGCGGAAAAGACATTTGGGAAAGAATTTTCTCTGCCTTTTCGATGGCAACGGCAATTGCGGTTTGTGCCATCCCAGAGGGATTGCCAGCCTGCAACACAGTCACATTGTCAATCGGCGTGAAGAGGATGAGCGAAAAGCGAGCCATCGTCAAAACTCTGCCTGCTGTTGAAACCTTGGGAAGCACCGAGGTCATCTGTTCTGACAAAACGGGAACGCTGACATTAAATAAGATGACTGTTCAAAAAGTTTTCTATTTTGGAAACAACTGTGAAGATTTGAATAAGATGAAGTTTGAAAATGTTGCTGGCGGAAATGCTGTTGACAGCATTGTCACACTTGACAAACTTGAAGAAATACACGAAGACAAGTTTAAAAACGACAAAAATCTTGCCGAACTTATGAGATGCATGCTGCTTTGCAACGACACCAAAGTGAGAATTGAAAATGACAAGCTTGAAAGCATAGGCGACCCAACTGAGATTGCTCTTGTTCATTATGGCTATAAATTTGGCTACAACAAAGAAAATCTTGAAGGAAAGTTTAAGCGATTGGCAGAAATTCCTTTTGACAGCGACAGAAAACTTATGACAACATTTAATAATGTTGACGGTAAAAACTATGTTTACACAAAAGGTGCGATTGACAACATAATTCAAAGATGCAATCGAATTTTGGACAACGGAAAGATAAGAAAGTTGACCGAAAAAGACAAAGAGGACATCTTAAACAAAAACACAGAGTTTGCGTCATATGCACTCAGATGCCTTGGCTTTGCCTATAAAACAGTTGAAAAAATAGGAAAGCCAACCAGCGAAAACACCGAAAACGAACTTATCTTTTTGGGCATCGTTGGCATGATTGACCCTCCAAGAGAGGAAGTTAAGGATGCCATAAAAACCTGCAAACAAGCAGGAATAACAACAATAATGATTACGGGCGACCACAAAGACACCGCATTTGCCATTGCAAAAGAACTTGGAATTTGCACAAGCGCCGAAAGGGTGATAACCGGCAAGGAACTTGACGCCATTTCTGATGAAGAATTTGTCAAAGCGGTGAACAACTATCAAGTTTACGCTCGTGTGAGCCCAGAACATAAGGTCAGAATCGTCAAGGCATTGAAGACAAACAACAAAATTGTCGCCATGACAGGTGATGGTGTAAATGACGCTCCAAGCATTAAGGCGGCAGACATTGGCGTTGGCATGGGCATCACAGGCACAGACGTCACAAAAGAAGCCGCTGATATGATTTTGACGGACGACAACTTCACAACCATTGTTGGCGCTGTTCAAGAAGGAAGGCGAATTTATGGCACAATCATGAAGATTTTGGTCTTTTTGCTCGGCACATCCATTGCAGAACTCTTCTTTATGAGCACCATTTTGATTGTGTTTAGAGACAGCAATTTCTTCACTCCAGCACTCATCCTTTGGATTAACTTTGTTTCCGACACTTTTGTTGGTTTGGCACTTGGCTTTGAAAAGGCGGAAAAGGATGTCATGAAACACAAACCTATCAAAAACACAGGCAGTTTGTTTAAGGGCGATGCCGGGCTTAACATCTTCTGCTCAGGCTTGTTTGTTGCGGTTGCAACGCTCAGTCTTTATGCAGTTTGCCGATATGCTTTGCACCTAAATCACTTGGAATACACAACAATCTGCTTCTTGTTTGTCTGCATTTCAGAACTTTTGCACTGCTTCAACCTTAAAAGCCAAACAAATTCAATCATCAAATCAAATCCTTTTGACAACAAATTTCTTAATTTGGCATTTTTGGCATCAGCACTTTTGACAATTTTGGTTGTTGTCCTTCCTATCGCACCTATTCAAAACGCAATGGGAATAACTCAAATAAATTGGTGGCAGTGGCTTATGACACTGGGTTGTGCCTTTCTTATTATTCCTTTTATGGAAATTGTGAAGTTCTTCATCAGAATCTACCATAAGAGGAGGGACAATGAAAAGAAATAGGCTGTTTGATTTAAGCGGCATTTCTATTATTGCATGTGATTGCTTGCAAGCGGTCATATGCATTTTCATTGATTTGTTCTTCATCTCCAAGGTGCTGAGATTTGGCATCCCAGACGGCGCTGTTGACAGCATGCAACTTTCAAAAAACATCATCAGCATTGGCCTTTTTTATGCTGTGGAATATGTTGTGCTGGCAGCATGTTACTCTTGGACAGGCGTCTTTCTGAAAAAGATAAACAAAAGCATCTTTGTTTCCATAGGCTCTGTGCTGCTTGCAATAACGGTTTTGCTTGTTTATCTTTTGCAGGAAAACATGCTTACATTTATTCCTTTGATTGCCGCTGTTTATGGCTTGGCGTTTGCCTTCTTTTCCTCTGGATTTCACAACTTGACCGCCGAAACAATAAGCAGCAAGCACCAGACAAGATTTTTTGCAGTCAAGAAAATTATGTTTCAGCTGACTTACATAATCTTTCCTATTTCCCTTGGCTATATTGCCGACATCGACTTTTCTATTGTCACATACATAATGTTTGGCATCTCTGCTTTGCTGATTATGTTTTCTTTTATGATAAAGCCAAAGAAAACATATAAAATGGAATTCAATCTTTTAAGTTTTTCCAAAAAACTTGTCAAAGAGAAAAAAGAACTTAAACCTTTGTGGCTTGTTTATATTCAGGCTTTCTTCAGGGGTGCTTCATACGACTGTTTCACAACCTTCATAACCATATTGGTGATTACAAATGTGGGCTCAAACTCCTCTTTGGGTATGTTTCAATCCATATTCACTGCGGCATCTTTGATTACAATGGCATTTTATCTTAAATTCTATCGAAAAACTCGCTCAAAATGGTTTATTGGCGGCACCGTTTTGCTTGTTACGGGAACAGTTATCGGAATTTTGGCAGCCACAAACGAAATTTCAATCATAATCTTCTATGCCGTGTATGTTGTGCTTAATGTCATATTGATGTCTGTCTCTGACAGCAGAAGAAGCGGCGTGATAAGAGTGCTTTCTTTGCACTCACACATCATCGAAAGCACCGCAATAACAGAATTTTGGCTGGGCGCAGGCAGAGTGTTGTCCTCGGTGCTTCTGCTGCTCTCTGGATTGTTTGATGGCATGCTGGGAGGAGGCACAATCTTCTTGAAAATAGTTTTGGGCATTGTTTGCTTCTTCTACTGCATGTATGGAGCAACTTTGATGCTTTTGGAGAAAGCACTCATAAAGCAAGACGAAGAATTCAAAAAGGCTCATATATCAGAAGTCATTGAAAAAGTTGAAGACTGAAAACCTTAGAGATAAGGTTTTTTGTTTTTTGATTGCTTTTATGCTTTCAATGTGCTACAATGAAGTGCAAAATAGGAGATTTTTATGATTATTGATGTTCAGAGAGAAAAATTAAACAAATTGAAGGAAGATTTTGCCTTCATAAAGGACTGTCTTTGACCCGGCTGGGCTTGAAGAGAAACTTGAAGAATACAAAAAGATACAACTTTCGGACGGTTTTTTTAATGACGCAAGAAAGGTTTCAAAAATTGGGCGCGAAGTCAAACTTTGCGAATATAAACTCGAAAAAATTGACACTCTGCAAAAAATGATTGACAACTGCGATGCAAGTGTGGAATTGCTTTCAGAACTTGATGACCAAGGCATTTTTGACGAACTTAATGAAACACTGTCACAACTTGAAGAGAGCATCGAAAATGCCAAACTTGAAACACTTTTGTCCGGAAAATACGACAACTACAATGCAATCATGACCTTGCACGCTGGTGCTGGCGGAACTGAAGCGCAGGATTGGACGGACATGCTTTACAGGATGTATTCGATGTATGCCGAAAAGTGTGGTTATAAACTGAAGGTTTTGGACGTTTTAGACGGCGAAGATGCCGGTTTGAAATCCATTTCCTTCTTGGTTTCTGGGGAATATGCCTATGGCTATTTAAAGGCGGAAAAAGGGGTTCACAGGTTGGTGAGAATCTCTCCTTTTGACGCAAACGCCAGAAGACATACAAGTTTTGCCAGCGTGGAGGTTATGCCAGAAATTGAGGAAGCGCCAGACATTGTCATAAGGCCAGAGGATTTGAAAATTGACACCTACAGAAGTTCTGGTGCAGGTGGCCAACATGTGAACAAAACAGAATCCGCAATAAGAATCACGCATATTCCAAGTGGCATCATTGTGGCATGCCAGACTGAGCGCTCGCAGGTGCAAAACAGAGAAACAGCAATGAAAATGTTGTATTCCAAACTTGTTGAGAAACAAGAACTGGAAGAGTTGGAGAAACTTGCCTCAATACGCGGCGATGTCAAAAAGATTGAGTGGGGAAGCCAAATTCGCTCATATGTTTTTTGCCCATACACTCTTGTCAAAGACCATCGAACAAATTTTGAGGACAGTGATGTGCAGTCGGTTATGAACGGCAATATTCAAGGGTTTATCAATGAATATCTTAAAAGGACAAGTGTAAAAGCATGAGATATGAAGATTTGGCAAAAGAAAAGTTTGAGAAGTTAAGGACAAAAAAAGATGTTCTTATTCTTTCTGTGGAAAGTTCTTGCGATGAAACCTCCATTGCACTTGTTGAAAACGGAAGAAAGGTGCTTTCAAATGTCATCTCTTCACAGATTGAAATTCACAAACTTTATGGCGGTGTTGTGCCTGAAATTGCTTCAAGAAATCATATAAAAAACATAACAGGCGTGCTTGATGAGGCGCTTGCCAACTCAGGAAAATCTTTGCGTGATGTTGATGCCGTGGCTGTGACATTTGGTGCTGGGCTGATTGGAGCGCTGCTTGTTGGGGTGAACTTTGCAAAGACGCTTGCTTATGCCCTTAAAGTGCCACTTATTGCTGTCAGCCATGTTCATGGGCACATCGGGGCAAATTACATTTCACATCCGCAGTTGACACCACCATTTTTGTGTTTGATGGTCAGCGGCGGTCACACGGCAATAGTTGAGGTTGAGGACTATTGCAAAATAAAACTGCTTGGCTGGACAGTGGATGACAGTGTTGGAGAGTGCTTTGATAAGGTTGCCAGAGTTTTGGGGCTTTCTTATCCGGGTGGCCCAAACATTGAAAAACTTGCCAAAGAAGGCAAGGAGGAGATTAAATTCAACTATCGTCTGCCATTGAAAGACAGTTACAACTTTTCCTTCAGTGGACTTAAGACGGCAGTTGTGAACTATGTCCACAACAAAGAACAAAAAAACGAAGAATTTTCAAAGGCTGATGTTGCAAAGTCGTTTCAAAATATTGCCGTTGAAGAACTTGTAACAAAGACAATGCATGCATGCCGAAATACAGCGGCAAAAAAACTTGTTGTTGCAGGTGGAGTTGGGGCAAATATGGAATTGCGAAGACAACTTGAAGTTCAGTGCAAGAAAAATCAGATTGAGTTGTTTGCTCCAGATTTAAAATATTGCACCGACAATGCAGCAATGATTGGCTCAATTGCTTACTATTATATCAAGGTGGGCAAAGGATTGGCTGACCTAACGCTGACCGCCGTTCCGACAGTGCCAATTTAAAAAATATAAAAAAATAAATAAAAAATGCAAAAATAAATAAAAAAATAATAAAAAAATTATTTTTTGGCAATAAAATTGATATTTTTTGATTTTTTTAATAATTTTTATCAATTTTAGGGAGAATTTTATGGAATTATTAGCACCAGCAGGAAATTATGAAAAATTTTTGACAGCCCTTCATTTTGGAGCGGATGCGTTTTATCTTGCAGGAGGCAGATTTGGGCTTAGAGCGTTTGCCGGCAATTTTTCAAATGAAGAAATTGTAAAGGCGACCAATCTTGCACACCAGTGTGGCAAGAAGGTTTATGTGACGCTAAACATCATTGCCAAAGACAAGGATTTTGATGGATTGGATGAATATTTGAAGTTTTTGTTGAAGGCAAAGGTTGATGCTGTTATTGTTGCCGATTTGGGAGTGTTGGAGTTTGTCAGAAAGCATGCTCCAAAACTTGCCGTTCATGTAAGCACACAGGCAAACATCATCAACAGTTATTCTGCAAAACTTATGGCAAAACTTGGGGCAAAGCGTTTGATTTTGGCAAGGGAGTTGTCTTTAAGTGAGATTGCCGAAATAAGAAAACAAGTTCCAAAAGAGGTTGAAATCGAGGTTTTTGTGCATGGGGCAATGTGCATGGCATATTCCGGCAGATGTCTGCTTTCAAACTATCTGACAGGCAGAGACAGCAATCATGGAGAGTGTGTGCAGGCTTGCAGATGGAAATATTATGTCAGAGAAGTCAGCCGTGACGACGAAATGGAAGTTCAGGAGGACGAAAAGGGCACTTACATATTCAATTCGAAGGATTTGAACATGCTTTCGCACCTTGGCGAATTGCAAAAAATAGGTGTTGACAGCATAAAGATTGAGGGCAGGATGAAGTCGTCCTATTATGTCGCAACTGTCGTTAATGCATACAGACAGGCGCTTGATATGCTTCCAAAGAAGCCTTCAAAGGCTTTGTGTGACGAACTCTTAAAGGCAAGCCACAGACGTTACACAACAGGCTTCTATTATGCAAATGAGCAAAGGGAGTTTATTGAGGACAGCATGCCGGTGCAGGACAGCGAATTTGTTGCCATTGTCACTCGTGCAGGTGATGGCAAGACGGTTGAACTTGAAATGAGAAACAAGTTTTCTGTCGGTGAAAAACTTGAAATTTTGTCTCCAAATCCAAAAATTTTCAGAAAAAAGCTTGAAATTTCCAAGATTTTCAACAATGCGGGAAACAGTGTGGACTGTGCCAAGGTTGTTCAAGAGAGGGTTGTTGTTCCTTGCAAATTGCCTCTTTTGGAGGGCGACATACTTAGAAGATAGCAAATTTATTGACTTTTTGTCTTGATGTGTGCTATCATAATCACATAAGGAATTTCAATGGCAAAGATAAATGTAAAAAACATAGAAAATGTTGAAGGCGAATATCATTTGATGTTTTTTGAAGGAAAAAACATTGTTGAGGCCGCAAAAAATGATTTGCGTTTTGTGTGGTATTCTCTTTTAATCTTTTTGACACTTTTGCTGCTTTTTGTGGTGTTTTCTGGCTTCAATGAATATTATATTTATTTTGCCATGGCGTATTTGGTTGTGTTTGTTTTGATTTATATCTATTTGAAATTTCAAAAGCGAAAGGGCATCAAACAATGCCTGCATGCCGTCAAAAATTCGAGGTCAAACGAGATTGTCGCAAAGCAGGTGGACAAAAGAAAGGCAGGCAAACTTTTTGTCAAGTCGATGTCAAACACGATTGACAAATATGAATTGGACGAAAAATATCCTGGATTTTTGAAAAAGGTCATCAGAAGACACAGGCAAGGACGAATTGCCGAAGCCGTCACCGAATTTGAAAAGATAAACGAAAGCCGCAAGAAAAAATAGCGGCTTTTTCTTTTGATTTATAAAGGTTGAAAGTGGTGCAAATCACTTGTTTTTTTTATCGTATTTTGCTATTATATAAGGAGATTAAAAGGACATATTATGAAAACAGACACTGAAATTAAAGAACTTTGGTTTAAATTTTTTGAAAAACATGGCTTTAAGAGGATTGAAAACGCATCAATTATTCCTGAAAATGACCCAAGCGTCTTGTTTACAACCGCTGGCATGCATCCACTTGTTCCATATCTTCTTGGAGAAAAACACCCTCAAGGAAATCGCCTTTGCAATGTGCAAAGATGCATAAGAACGGGCGACATAGATGAAGTTGGTGACGATGGACATCTCACATGCTTGGAAATGCTTGGAAATTGGTATATGGGAGATTGCCCAAAAGAGGAAATGATAAGACTTTCCTTTGAATTTTTGACCAGCAAAGAGTATCTTGGAATTCCAAAAGAGCGTCTTGCCACAACCGTGTTTGCTGGCGATGAAACTGCTCCAAGAGATGAAGTTGCATACAACGCTTGGAAAAAATGCGGGATAGAAAATGTCTTCTTCCTTTCAAAAGAACACAACTGGTGGGGGCTTGCTGCTGGAACAGGACCTTGTGGGCCAGACACAGAGATGTTTTATGACACAGGAAAGCCAAAATGCAGCGAAAATTGTTCTCCTGCCTGCGATTGCGGAAAATATGTTGAGGTTTGGAACGATGTCTTTATGCAATACAAAGTTGAAAAGGCTGGCGAAAAGGCTGTTCCACTTTCAAGACCAAACATCGACACGGGCATGGGGCTTGAAAGGGCAGTGCTTGCCCTAAATGGCGACAAGAGTGTGTATGACAGAGGTGTGTTTAAGGATGTCATCAACTTCATTGGCACAAAGGCGAAAGTTGCCTACAACGAAAGCAAGTCCGCAACACGCTCTTACAGAATAATCACCGACCACTTGCGTTCTTCGGTGTTTGTTCTTGGGGATTACAGAGGGGTTGTGCCATCAAATGTCGGGCAGGGCTACATTTTAAGAAGGTTCATCAGGCGTGCCGTCAACTGTGCAAGAAACATCGGGCTTGACACCAAATATTTTGCAGATATTGCCGATATTTTCATCAAAAAACATGGCGTGGACTATCCAGACATATTGTCAAAGCAGCAATTCATCAAAGACGAACTTGTCAAGGAAGTTGAAAAGTTTTCAAAGGCCATCGAAGAGGGGCATAAGGAGTTTGAAAAAGTCATTGCCGGAATTGAGCGACACAAACAATTTGCAAAGGACGAAGTTGTTGAGGACATCATTTCAGGAAAGGCATGTTTCAGACTTTATGACACATTTGGCTTTCCATTTGAACTGACAAAAGAACTTGCAAATGAAAGAGGTTATGCTGTTGACGAAGAGGGCTTCAGAAAGGCATTTGAAGAGCATCAAGAAAAAAGCCGAACTGCATCCGCTGGAACATTTAAGGGTGGTCTTGCGGACAGTTCTTATGAAAGTGCAAAACTGCACACAGCAACACACCTTATCATGGCAGGGCTCAGGAAGATGTTTGGGCCTCAGGTTATGCAAAAGGGCTCGAACATAACACCAGAAAGGCTGAGACTGGACTTCAATCTCGACCACAAGATGACCCCAGAAGAGATTTCACAACTTGAAAACTTTGTCAATGATGCAATTTCAAAGGCAATTCCTGTTTCTTTTGAGGAGTTGTCTCTTGAACAGGCAAAGAAGAGTGGTGCAGTTGGTGTCTTTGAAAACAAGTATGGAAATGTTGTTAAGGTTTACACAATAGGCGATGTTTCAAAGGAGATTTGTGGCGGCCCACATGCAAAAAACACACAAGACTTGCACCATTTGAAGATTGTAAAAGAGGAAAGTTCGTCAAGCGGAATCAGAAGAATTAAAGCTGTGCTTGATTAAATATAGCCCGCACAGATTGACAAACATTGCGCTTTATGGTAAAATATATCTATGATTAAAAGGAGATTGTTATGGCGTCTGGTCAAATAAAAAAAGGTTTTTTCTTCTATTTTGGCATGTTTGTTCTGCTTCTTCTTACGGTGTTTTTGATTTGCCTTGTGATTATGATTTTCAATCCAGGAAAGACAATTCTTTGGATGAAGTATTTCACAGGAAATGAAACATATGTGGTCGCAAAAACCACAGACACCATCGAACAACCAATCGATTGGTCCGCTGTTTCAACCATAACAATAAACGCACCATCCTATGCAAAGGTCACAATTGACTACACACAAACAAAAAATGTTGCTGGCAGCAAAAAGTCTGATTCGGGATTGTATATAAAAAACCATGCAAAAGGTTTTCAGGGTGCAGCAAATGCCGTTAATTTTGGCTATGAAGCCACTTTAACTCCAGACGCAAAGTTCACTCTCACAGTTTCAGAACCAAACGGATTTTTGTTCTTTTCAAAGGACCTTGAAATTGTAATTCACTCAAGTGCATATCCAAATCAACCCGTAAACTTCAATGGCAAAAGCATTGTCATCAATGGCGGAAGTGGAGATGTTGTTGTTGGAAGAAGATTGAACACAAATGACAAACAAGTCACACTCAGTTCTCTTTATGTAAACACAACAAGCGGAGATGTCCTCTTGGACAGCAGTTTTGACACAACCTCTGATGCTGCGTTGGTTGGACAAATCAACATTGAGGGAAAGGAAAATTTGGGAGCATTGTTTATCTCCACAAATTCCGGAAGCATTTCTGCAAACCAAATCGTTGATGGTGGCAAGGGGCTTGCATTAAAGAAAAATGCAACTTTCAAGACAAACAAGGGCGACATAAGGCTTGGCAGAGTGATTGCAGATGGAACAAGTTTGCAGTTTGAGTGCAAAACAGGAACAATTGTAAGCAGTTATATGAGAGCATCAAGCATTTCAGTAAAGTGCACACACGGAAACTATAACATAAACAAAGTTGAGGGCAATCTGTCCTTTGCAGAATCAGCAGAAACAATCATCTCACCAAACATCATAATTCAAGAAATCACAGGAAACTTCCTTATTGGAACAGAACTTGCAAAGGCAAACCCAGATGTCACCATCGGAAAAGTTGGCGGATTTTCTGCAATTTGTGATAAAGGAAACCTGTCGGTTGGAGAAGCATCTGGCGCTGTTACCATCACAGGAAACAGCACAAACATCTCTTTGAACTTGGCCGCAGGAAACACACAGGATGTCAAAATCACAAATGGCAGCGGCTCAACAAAAGTGGGCATCAAGAGTCAAGGTGCTGTCGGAAATATTTCTGTCACAAGCAGAAGTGGGGTCACCTTTACATTTACAACACAAGCTCAATTTAAAGCAGTGTCATACAAATATGATGCGGAAAACTTGGTGGACCACAAGGGTCAACAATTTGAAGCAAATGATTCAAACATCAATGTTACAGGTTTTGACCACTGGACAGGAAACAAGTGTCCATTTATAAATGGAGGCTATAGCGGTTCGTCGGAAAATGTGACCGTCATCACCGGCGGAAAAGTCACATTTACTCTTGTTAAGAGTTTTGACTAAGATTTAAGTAAAAAAACGGCATTAAGTTGCCGCTTTTTTAATCAGAGGAGTTTTATATGATTGTTGTTTATGTGCTTATTTCTGTGAGTATTTTGTTGTCTTGCCTGACAATTTTCATCTGTTTGAAGACAAGAAACAAAAGCGAACTCAACGAACAAGACAAGCAAGAAATTATCAAAAGTTTTAATGGCAGCATTGAGATTATCAGAAATTCTTTAAATGACACACAGCGTGCCAATAATGAGGCGATTTTGCAGTCAATAAAGGCTTTTAAAGACAATCTGTCTGACAATCATGAGGCACTTGAAAAACGCGTGCTTGAATTGACGAAACAACTT
Source organism: uncultured Clostridia bacterium (assembly GCA_947631485.1). Lineage (GTDB taxonomy): Bacteria > Bacillota > Clostridia > Christensenellales > UBA1242 > Caccovivens. The sequence goes on from CANRLJ010000003.1 coordinate 15,412, forward strand.
GACGAACGTATGCAAAGCATCAGCAAAATGCAAGAGGACAAGTTGGAAGCACTTAGACAGTCCAACGAGCGTCACATAAAGGACCTGCAAGAAGACAACAATCGCCAACTTGACAAGATGCGCGAGACTGTTGACGAAAAGTTGTCAAAGACAATCAATGAGCGTTTTGACCAATCCTTCAAAATGTTGAGCGGCCAACTTGAAAGCGTGTATAAATCTCTTGCAGAGATGCAAGACATTGCCTCTGATGTGGGCAACCTGACAAAAATGCTTTCAAATGTAAAGACCACAGGTGTGTTTGGAGAAATTCAACTTGGAGCCATCTTTGATCAAATGCTGACAAAAGATCAATATTGCACAAACATTGTGACGGGCGATGGGAAAGAGCCTGTTGAGTATGCAATCAAATTGCCGGGGCAGTCTGAGGGAGAGTTTGTTTTGCTTCCTGTTGACAGCAAGTTTCCATACACCGTGTTCAGTGACTTGCAAGC
>CANRLJ010000004.1 GCA_947631485.1 uncultured Clostridia bacterium
GCCACTCTTCAATTTTGTCCCTGATGCTGTCTATTTTTCTTGCATTTTCGTCACTGAAATACTTCCTCCTAAATTTGCCAGATGGTGCATAATTTTCATAGACATAGCCCTCCGCTGGAGTTAAATTGTTTAGATATTCAAAGACATCCTCCAACCCCTCAGTCCTTAAGCCATCAAATTTGGGTCTTTGATTGATTGTGACATTGACATATTGGTGAATATACGAATAGGTCCTAATGTCGTTTGAGATGATTTTGAAACCTTTTGTCTTAAAGAACCGCCCAACAGACCCCGTGCCACCAAACATGTCGCAGAAACTTCCACGCATTGGAATTTTTGCATCCTGCATGGATTGATAAATAAAATTTAAAAGTCTTGTCTTATTTCCTATATACTTCATTGGCAAAACTCCTGATTCAGTTGTTCTTTTAACTCTTCATCAAATTCTGCCGAATACACAAGTTTAAATTTGGTTGTGTTTTCAGCGGAGAGATAGACGATTATTATTACAAAACTTTTCAAATAGGCAATATTATCGAAAAGTCCGCGATTTATGGCCGCCTTCACAGCCTCAACTTCTCTTGAAATAACATATTCTGGGCTTTGGGTTTGAACTATGTGCAAATTGTAAACAAACGCATCAAACTGTTTGGTGTTGTTTCCATACAAAATGTCTATCTTTTGACTTGCAAGCGACATTGCCCTTTGAATCTTGCCGTCAGCCAAAATTTCTCGAAAGGTGTCTTTGCCTTCGGCGATCATAAACTTGTTTCCAAGTTGCATTATCAAGTCAACTTTAGTTGAAACGCGGTCAATTTTTTCTTGAATTATTCTGTCTCCTTTGCGAATCATAAACTGCTGCCAAGAGGAGTGGTGTGTGTGAATAAAGCACATCTTCCACGAGCCGTTTATTGTGGACTGATTTAAATATGTGGACACAACCGCCATTTCTTCCGTCATGCCCTTTTGATTTGTGTCCTCGATGGATGATGGAACAAAATTGTCGTTATGAAATGTATGTGGCAAATCAAAATAAATTTTTTGGTCGTTTATAATCAAAACATCAACATATTCCGCCAGTGCCTTGTAGAGTTTTGTGCCTTTTTTGTTTAAAATATCAAAGTCAGATGGGGTGTCAACTATGCAGTAGCCTATCACCCTCCTGCACTTTTTGTTTCTTAAATCTTTGGAAAACAATTCTGAAAATGCAACAATCTCTCCGCTTTCTGGGTCAGGAGAGAAGGTCAATTTTCCTTTGGAAACCTTATGAATTCTCAGTGGCAACAACAAACTTTCTGGATATTTTTCAGAGTCCAAAATTTCATCTATCTTTTCACTCTCCGCTGGAAATTTTGCCTTCAAATATTCCCCGCACAACTGTGTGTCGGCAAACCCAACTTTTGCCCCTCCGCTTATATATGTTTTTGAACTCTTCTGCTTTGAGTTTAAAAAATAAATCAAGTTTCTGATATATTTTTTCAGATTGTAGGAAGTCCATTTTTGATATTTTGTTGGGTCAAAATCCAAAATTTTGCAATTTGAAAGATATTGCTCAACTTTTTCAGGATTATTTTCATAGAGATATGAAATCAGTCCATCTACAAATGTGTTGGTGTTTGAAATGATTTCATTGTAAAAATCTGTATTTATTGAAGGTAAATCCTTGAATAATCTTGGTCGTCGGGATGTTACATCAGCGTATTTTGACTCCTTAAGATAGTCTATCATGTGCATGAAAAACAATTTTTCAAACTGTTTTTTTGTTTGCAAAGCATTTGCATCAACATCACACAAAATAACCGATTTTATGTAGTCAACAAAAATCTCCTTGCTGTCCACAGGTGTTCTGGTCCTTGTTTGAGAATTTTCGAAATTGTTTTCAAAATAGGCGACAAATGATGGAACTTTATATCTGATTGAATACAACAGTTGATTGTAAACCTGCAAAGAACTTGGCTCTCTTATTGTGTTCTGCGACTCGTCTCTGCCAGAATAGAAAGTTTGATAAATAAATGGCACGCCAATCAGTGCTGCGCCCAACTTTCTTCCTTCCCTCTGCCATTGTGAATTTCCAACCGATGCCGTTTCGGTGTTTTCACCTGCCAAAATCACTCTCTTGCTTGAAATTGAATACAAGATGTAGTCCGGCAAATCAACAAAATGGATTATTCTTGACACTTCCTCTGGCAAATCCCACTTTTCGTAAGCCCCACAAATTTTTATGCTGTAATAATTTGCTTGTGAGTCACAAAAGATGTAGATTGGCTGGTCAATTTTGTCATAGACAACATTGCAAAAAGTCAAAAGATTTTCATCCAATGTGAGGTCATTTAAAAGAGTTATTCCCTCAAGTATGTTGTCGGAATACAAGATGAATTCGTGATTATTTTCCAAATTTTTGTATTCCTGCTGAGAGATTATCTTTTCATTGGTTATCTTGTCATTTATCAGAATTGATTGCATGAATTCCCCTCTATTTTTTAATTTTCCTTTCTAAAAATTAAGATGTGCTGGTGTATAAGTGATGGCACATACGCAAAAGGATATCCATATATGTGCAACATCTTGGAATCATCATGCCATATGATATCGGATTTTAAGACAAATCCATGTATTTCAGAGATTGTCCTTGCAAGGTCTGCCGAAAGAAAATGATATTCCTTCCCTCTGAACATATCGCCAATGAAAACCGCCATATAGGCCTTGTCTTTCAGCTTTGGATACACCTTTTCAAAAATTGATTTCATCTCTTGCAACCACTCACCCTTTGACTGCAAGTTGCTGTCATTAAATTTGTTTAAGTTTGACTGCCTCGCAGATTCCGCAGACCTTGTCTTGTCGAGTTTGTCCATAACCCAATATGGCACATCTGTCAGCACAAAATCAATGGAATCGTCCTCAATGTCTGCCAGCCTTTCGTTTGCGTCTCCTTGCATGATTTCAAACTGCTGCAAGTGTTCCAACTCACAAACTTTCCTGTATATTTCTATCCACTTTGGATTTATTTCAATGCCGATGGCTCTTCTGTCAACAAGTGCAGCGCCCAACAATGTGCCCCCAACGCCCGCCAAAGGGTCCAAAACAAGTTGGTCCTTCTTTGTAAAGGTTTTGATTAAATCCGCGCAAAGTTGTGGGGGCTTTTGCCCTCCATGCTGAGACCTCAATTTGTGTTGCATATTGGATGGATACACCTTAGAGATGACTGTCTTGGTTGCAAACTGCCACTCGGCACCGGTCAAATCATTTAACTTGTTTCTTTCATCATATTTTTGTGGCTGTTTGTTTTTTTTGCGTTTGACAGTTTTCTTTTCGTCGTTAAACATCCCTATTTGATCATAATTACACATGTGCTCTCCTCAATTTCGCGTCCTTCAAACAATATAAGTCATTATAACATACAATAACAATTTTTCCAAACCTATTTTGCGAAAGTGCTGAGTAAATTGTTTTGAGTGGCTTTTCTCTTGATTTTATTTGAAGTTTTAAGTATAATCTGCTTGTGGAGGCATGATGAAGGGCTTAATATTAAAAAATGCATTTATTTCGGACGAGCCTCGTCTATTACAGATAAAAAGGCTGAAAGAGGAATTTTTGAAACAGAACATAAAGGTTGATTGTCTTTCATGCGACTATTTTTGCGAAATCGCCGAGGATGGCTCTGCCATGTCGCATTTGAAGAAATATGATTTTTGCATATTCTGGGACAAGGACAAATACATTTCGGAGATTCTTGAAAAGTCCAACTTGAAATTATACAACTCCTCAAAAGCGATAGCACTTTGCGATGACAAGGTGTCAACTTTTATTGCCCTTTCAAACCACAAAATTCCGATGCCAAAAACAATTCCTGGGCTTTTGTGCTATTACAAAAACTCAGAAATTTCACAAAAGAGAATTGAAAAAATTGAAAAGGAACTCGGCTATCCAATGATTGTGAAATCCAGTTTTGGCTCGCTTGGAAATTCTGTGTATAAGATTGACAATCGCGAAGATTTGCTGCAGATTATGGAAAAATTGAAGTGTCGCCCACACCTTTTTCAGAGGTATATAGAAAGTTCTTATGGAAGAGATTTAAGAATCATAGTTGTTGGCGGCAAAATGGTGTGTGGTTATATGCGCAAGAGTGAAAATGACTTCAGGTCAAACTTGGCAGTTGGTGGAAAAGGTTTTAAAATTGAAATTCCAAAAGAGGCACAAAGAATTGCTGAAAAGGCGGCAAAGATATTAAAACTCGACTATTGTGGAGTTGATATTCTCTTTGATAAAGACGGCTTTAAACTTTGTGAAGTGAATTCAAATGCCTATTTTGAAGGAGCGGAAAAAACAACCGGAGTTAATGTTGCAAAGGCGTTTGTCGAACACATAATCAAAACACAAAAGAAATAAATTTTTGTTAATTTATCTTTTTGGATGACAAAAATTTTTCTTTATGTTATTATTTAAAAAACTGATATTTTAGGAGAATTTATGATACCAATCGTCTTTAGCGGAAACGGCAACGGCAAAATCTTTGAGGGGCTGCTTATGAGTGTGATGAGCCTTGCAAAAAACACATCAGAGGCTCTTGAAATTTTGGTTTTAACAATGGATTTGTCAGACGAAAATCCAAACTTCAAACCTTTTTCGTCCGAGCAAATTTCTCTTTTGGACAACGTTGTAAAATTGAAAAATAAAGAGAGTTTTGCCAAAAAACTTGATGTAACAACCCTCTACAAACAACATCTACACGACGGCAAAAACCACGAAAATGGCTACACTCCTTTTGCCATGCTGCGCCTGCTTTTGGATTTGGTGCAGGATTGCCCAGACAAGTTGATATATTTGGACATCGACACAATGTGTGTCAGTGACATAAAACAACTGTATGATTTGGATGTTGAGGACTATGACTATGTGGCGTGCAAGGATTATATGGGAAGGTTTTGGATAAGGCCAAGTTATTGCAATTCTGGCTCACTTCTTTTAAACATGAAAAGGGTGAAAGAGGATGGGCTTTTTGAAAAATGTCGAGATATGGTAAATCGCAAGAAGATGCTTATGCCAGACCAAACCGCATTAAACAAATATGGCAAAAAGAAATATATGCCTTTCCGCTTTAACGAACAAAGAAAAATCAAGTCTGACACCGTAATAAAGCACTTTTGCAAGGGCATTGTGTTTTTTCTTCCATTTGGGTTTCACATATACAACATAAAGCAATGGCAACGCGAAAAGGTGCACAAAAGCCTTAAAATTCATGACTTTGACGACATATATGAGCAAGTTGACAAGTTTAAGGCTCTTCGTCCAGATTGTTTTGCTTAGGCACGCCATTTTTGGCAAGAAGAAAGACATATTCGTCAAACTTATGTTTGCGAATTGGCATTGATGGAGAGTTTTTAAAGTGAATTAAAAGACAAGGCGAAATGTTGTGATATGTTTCCAAAAACTCAAAACTTTCCGCCTGCCCACTTTCAATCAGCCTTTTGACCTTTGCATGATAATTAAAATACACAAAATTATTATGATGAAAAAAACAGCAATTATTGCTGTTTATTTTTTATCTTTTGGATGGTGGTCATGACAATTGCCCCCAAAAGTGCACCCCCGCAGTCACAAATGATGTCAAACATTGTGTTGTAGATGGCAAGCCTTCCATACAAGCCAAATGTGACTTGAGCATCCAAGTCTTTTATGATGCTGTCCGCCGTGAACTCAAACATTTCCCACGCCGCTCCGCACATCATGGAAAACGAAAACAGCACAATAAAGACAAACACCAGCGACCCCTTGTTTTTTCCTGACTTAAAGAAGAGGTAGTAAGCCAAAAATGACATCATCAAGCCAAACAGAGTGTGAACCAACTTGTCATAGCCATCAAACAGATGATACACCCTCCAAAGCGAGCCAACAAGCACGGCAAGGGCAAAAAACAAATCAATCACGATTACAAACCACAGGTCAAACTTAATTTTGATGTTGATTATTGGAACAAGCAATATTGCCGCCATGTATGCAAGCCAAAAGACATAGGCAAGATTGCGGACAACAACCAAATTGAAGTGTGCCACAACAGCATAAGCAATTATGTTTAATATGCCAAAGATGGCATATGCAACAGTCACCCAAAATATTTGTTTTGTTTTTTCGTCTAATTCACCAAACTTCTTCACATCAACATTATAACACAAAGAAAAAGAAAAACTAAACAAAAAACCATGTTTTTTGCAAAAAAACAATAAAAAAGAGGGCTTTTTGCCCTCTCTTATGATTTCAAAACATTACTTTTTGAAATGTGCAAAAGCAGTTGTTCCGCAAGCGCCAAGTGCAAGAAGAGTTGTGACGATTGTCAAACCCCAGCCTGCTGAAACGCCGTCAATTCCTGCAGCATCGCCAATAAACACAATATTTCCAACAAGGTTCATAATGGCAACAACAACAAGAAGACCTGCAAGAACAAGTGTGCCCCAAGCAGCAACTTTTGTGACCATTTCGTTTTTGATAACGTTAAGGTCACAAAGAAGAAGAACTACTGAAGCAACAAGTGTGAGCCCTGCAACCAACAAGAGTAAAAGTCCTGAAACTGCAGCAAATGTGCTTGTGCTGTCAGCGACTTCTGCGTTTTTGAAAGCAAAGTCAAGAAATTGATAACCACTTTGGCTGACAACAGAAACTGTATAGTATGGCAATGCAAAAAATGCAAAAACCAAAGCGCTGCAAAGAGCTGTTACTCCATGAAGAATAGCATTTCTGTTCATGTTTTTTCCTCCTTTCTTTAAATTTGACATTTTTGTCATCTACTTGCATGATATCATGGGGGGGGGGATTTTGTCAAATAAAAATACAAAATTGTTAAAATTTTTTTAATTTCTGACAAGGTTCGCATTTTTTCATCACAGCAGGATGCAAATAACCCCGCCTTTGCCCTCATTTATTATTCTTCCAAGCGTCTTTTTCATCTTTCGTTGTGCGTCTGCTGGCATCAGGACAATCTTTGAAGAAATGTTGTCCTCAATCAGCGAAGAAAGGCTCTTACCCAAAAGGTTGGTCTCCCAAACATCCTCTGGACTGTTTTCAAATTTTTCTGTCAAAAAATCGACAAGGTCTTGGCACTGATTTTCATTTCCAACAAGTGGAGTGACCTCGGTTTCAACATCCACCTTGATGATGTGCAAACTTGGTGCAGACGCCTTAATCTTAACGCCAAATCTTCCACCCTGTTTGACAACTTCTGGCTGGTTTAGGGTGTATTCCTCTTGTCTTGGCAGCACAATGCCATAGCCATTTTGTTCAACTTCGTCCAATGCCGATTTCAGTTTGTCGTATTCCGTCTTTGCAACTGCCAAACTTTTGATATATGAAACAAGTTCATAGTCGTCTGCGATTGAAAATCCACACTCTTTTGAAAGCACCTTATAAAACAGATTTTCTTTTGGTATGACTGAAAATCTGATGACCCCTTCCCCCATCTCTATATTTGAAAATGTGATTGGGTCAAAATTCTCGCTTTCAGTAAACACAACAGAGTCTTTGTTTGCGTCTCCAATTTTTCTTACCTCTGCCCCAAACTTTTTAATCTCGCTCACAATCTCGGTGATGATTGGGTTTGAAAAAGACAGGGCCTGAAGCCATTTTGGCATGCCCACCTTTATCGTCTTGATTGGAAATTCCAAAAGTATCTTTTCAAAGATTTTGTCAACATCGCTCTCTTTCATTTCGGCAACATTGATTGCCAAAACCTGAGCCTCATATTTTTCTCTGAGGGATTGGGCAAGTTTTTTGCTTTCGGCACTGTTTGGATTTTTGCAGTTTAAAACCATGACAAATGGCTTTCCACTTGCCTTCATCTCTGAAACAACCCTTTCTTCGGCAGAAACATAGTTTGCCCTTTCAATGTCTGTCACACTGCCGTCAGTGGTCATCACGACACCAATCGTTGAGTGCTCATCAATAACTTTTCTTGTGCCAATCTCTGCCGCCTGTTCGAACGGCATCTCTTCTTCCGACCAAGGTGTTTTTACAAGCCTTGGCTTGTCGTTCTCGGTGACTCCCATTGCGCCGCTCACCAAATAGCCAACGCAGTCAATCATGCGGACTTTCAGCCTTACGCCATCAGCAACACAAATCCCAACCGCCTCATTTGGCACAAATTTGGGTTGAGTGGTCATGACAGTCTTTCCGTCAGCACTTTGAGGAAGTTCGTCAACGGCACGTTCGCGTATATTTTTGTTTTCAATATTTGGTATCACAAGTTTTTGCATGAACTGTGAAATAAATGTTGACTTTCCAACACGAACGGGCCCCACCACACCAACATATATGTCTCCATTGGTGCGGGTTTTGATGTCCTCATAAATTTCGTATTTTTCCATTTTAACCTCCTAAGGATACAATATCTTATGAGGTTAAAAGTTCGCATAGACCAGTTTATTTGTCGTCTTGCTTTGTTTTTGTTTGTTCTTCGGGCCTGGCAGCCCCCACCTTTTTGCTCTTTCTCTTTCCAAAGACCTTTTCCGAAAAGTTCATCTTTGGCTCTGTGCCCTTAAACAGCCGATAGAAGTTTTTGTGATGCAAAACATACACAAGCACACAAACAAAGCAAATGATTGTCAAAATCCCTGCAAAATAAAGTGGTCGTGTCATGTTAAACCACCAAATGGAGACGCCGGTCAGCGTTGCGATAAATGCCAGGTTCACGATGAACCCATAAGGCACGATAACCAAAAACAAAATGAAGCAAATTGCAAAACAAATAAGAGAAATCCACCACAAGTGAGGATTGAACGCAAACATTGCAAATGTGCAAGCAACGCCCTTGCCGCCTTTGAATTTATAATAAACAGGCAAGCAGTGCCCTATAATTCCGCTGACAGAAACAGTGAAGTATGCGAAATCGCCCGTCCCCGGAAAGAAATGGTTGAAAAGAAAATACATCCCAAGTGCCGGAACCCCCACCTTTGCCGCATCCAAAACAAGGGTCAAGATGGCCTCTCCAAATCCTCTGGTGCGGAGGACGTTCATTGTGCCAGGATTGTTGCTGCCCTCTTGTGTTATGTCCTTTCTTGCAATCCACCATGTGCAAATTCTGGCAAAACTCAGGCTGCCCAAAAAGTATTCACACACACATGCCAAAACCAAATAAAGAGCAATCATTATTCTTCCCCCTTTCCTTTAAAGACCAACTCGATTGGCGTGCCGGAAAAATCAACGCGTTCTCGAAGTCTGTTTTCAAGATATCTCTCATATGAAAAGTTTATCATCTTTGCATCGTTGCAAAACACCACAAATTTTGGCGGATTTGTCGAACTTTGTGTTGCATACAAAATTTTGCACTTTTTTCCGTTTTTTGAAGGTGGCTCAAAGTTTAAGATGGCGTCCTGCAAAAAATCATTTAAATTTCCCGTGGTGATTCTTCTTGAAGCGTTTTCATAAACCTCATCCACTGTCTGCATTATGCTTGAAAGCCCTGTGCCTTTCAGTGCTGACACAAAGACCACCTTAAAATATGACATAAACGAAAGTTTTTCATTTAGCATTTTCAGACATTCGTCTTTGGATGACATCTTTTCGTCCCACTTGTTCACAACGACAACACTTGGCTTTTTTGCCTCATGAACATAGCCGGCAATTCTGACATCTTGCTCTGACAATGTGTTGTTCCCCTCAAAGACAATGAGTGCAACATCACAATTTTCAATGGCGGACATGCTTCTCAGCACCGACCAGCCCTCAACCGACTGCTTTTCAACTGCGCGCTGGCGTCTGAGCCCTGCGGTGTCAATCAAAAAATAATTTTTCTTGTTGCACTTAAACGGAATTGTCACGCTGTCACGAGTTGTGCCCTCAATGTTGCTGACCACAACCCTCTTGCTTCCCAAAAGACGATTTATCAAAGAACTTTTTCCAACATTTGGCCTTCCGACAACGCATATTTTTATGCCGTCAACCTGCCCCTCTTCACTTTTGTCCGGAAAGTATGAAACAACCTTGTCAAGCACATCTCCAATGCCTTTCCCCTGCGAAGATGACACGGCAAAAGGCTCGCCAAGCCCCAAGGAATAAAAGTCGTAGGTCTGAGAGATGTCAAAGTTGTCAAGTTTGTTTACAACAAGCACAACGGGAATTTTCTTCTTCCTCAACATCTTTGCCACATCCTCGTCAGATTGTGTGATGCCCGTCTTGCCATCAACAATAAAAACAATGACTGTGGCGTTTTCAACAGCCAATTCCACCTGCTCTATGATTTCTTTTTGAAAGATGTCCTCACTTGAAAGTTCCACACCGCCAGTGTCAACCAATGTGAAGTCACGCCCTCCCCATGTGGCATCGGCATAAAGCCTGTCACGAGTCACGCCAGGAGCATCATCAACGATGCTCAGCCTCTTTCCGCAAACACGATTAAAAAATGTGGATTTCCCGACATTTGCCCGCCCAACGACTGCCACAATAGGTTTATTCATATAAAAGAATATAACACAAAAGCCGGTCACAAAGCAAACTTTTTAATGTTGTTTCAATCACTTTTTAAAATTACACTTTTTGTTGCAGCGGTCACATCTGTGACAGAACTTTTTGCCCCTAACCAGCCTGAAAACAAAACAAATTGCAAGGCAGGAAATTGCAAACATTAAGAGGACAAAAAATGTTGCGCCAAAGCCGAAAATTTCGATGGCAAAAAACAAGTTATAAACGACAAGAGCCACAAAATATGCCACCAAAAGTTGAATAATCACGCTGATTATTGTCCACTTTCTGCCAATTTCCTGAAGCAGCATCGAGATTGATGCAATACAAGGCGTGTAGAGAAGGCAATACACCAGAAAAGACACCACCGCCGCTTTGCTGGAAAAATGAATCAAACTTGACGAAAGCAAAATGGAGTTTGAAAGCAGTTGGGTTGCGCCCGAATCGATGCCGTTGAACATGGCAATGGAAGAAACAACCACCTCTTTTGCAACAAGCCCGGACAAAAGAGATGCCACAATCGCCCAGTTGTCAAAGCCCAAAGGCGAAAAGATTGGTGCAAAAATGCGGCCAAACCCCTCCAACATGCTTGTTCCACCACTTGTGCGGATATATGAAAAGGAAAAACTGAAAGACGAAAGCAGCCAAACAATTATGTTCATTGAAATCATAACAGAGCCGACCCTTATTAAAAAGTCCTTGCTATTCTTCCACAAAATTGAGGCAATCCGCTTTAAACTTGTAGAGCGATAGGGCGGAAACTCCAAAATGAAACTCTGTTTTTGGCTTTTTAAAACTGTTTTGTCAAGAATTTTTGAAATGACAAGTGCAACAACAACTCCCAAAACATACAGCCCCACAATGTAAAGCAGATTTTTTGCGCCAAAAAACGCTCCACCAATGACGGTGTAAATTGGAATTTTTGCCGAACAACTCATATACGGGCAAAGAATTGCCGTCTTTATCTTTGCATTTTTGTCCTCCATGTTTCGAGAGGTCATGATGGCACTTGTGGAACAGCCAAAGCCCATCAAAAGTGTGTAAACCGACTTTCCTGACAGGCCAACCTTTCCCAAGATGTCCTCAAAAATAAAGGCAACCCTTGCCATATATCCGCTGTCCTCCAAGATTGACAAAAAGAAAAACAAAAGCACAACTTGCGGCAAAAAGGAAAGGACTGTGCCCAACCCGCCAAACAAGGCGTTGGCAAAAAAATCATAGACGGCATTTTGCCCAAGCGAATTTTCAATCAATTTCAAAATCGGCTGAGTGATTGTGGTCAAAAAATTCCCAAAGAGCGTGGACAAAAACTCTCCAAAAGAGAAAAATGTCAAATAAAAAATGCCTGAAAGAATAAGCAAAAACACAGGAAATGCCAGCCACTTATTCAGCAAAATTTTGTCAAATTTGCTCTTGCCATACACCACATTTTCATCAGTTTGGCACTGAGCAAGCAGTGTGTCGATGTATTCAAACCGCAGTTTGCTTATGATTTGCATGCTGTCATCGGGAATCTGTGAAAAAACTTCGTTTGGCTGGACGCCTCTGTCCTGGAAGAATTGCTCGTCTCTCTCATATGCCTTAATTGTAAAATATCTGTCTGCCGGCACACATTTAAGTTGTATTTTCTTCAAATAAGGAAGTTCATATGCTCCTTTTTCTGCCGATAATGACTTTTTAAGTTCTTCCAGCCCTCGCCCTTTTTCTGCGTCAATGTCAATGACCGGAACGCCCAAAAGTTTGCTCAGTTTTTGAAAATCAATTTTTTGCTTGCCCGACTTGACAATTCTGTTCACCGCAACAACACAGTCGCAGCCACTTTCCATAAGGCAAAGCGTCAAATAGAGGTTGCGTTTCAGATTGTTTCCGTCACAAATGTTTATTATCTTCTTGTTTTCAGAGTCAAAAATCTCTTTGACAGCCACCTTTTCCTCAAAAGAAAGTGGACAAAGCGAATAGATGCCCGGCGTGTCCACCAAAAGAAAACTCTTGCCCTCAAGAGCAAACTCTTTTTTCTTGTTTTCCACGGTCACACCGTGCCAGTTTCCAACATGTTCATGTGAGCGTGTCAGACTGTTAAAGAGGGTCGTCTTTCCAGAGTTTGGATTTCCGACAAGCAGCACTTCTAACATTTTTCCACCTGCACTTTTTCAAGCAGCGACGCTCGGACACTTAGAAGATAGCCCCTAACCTCAATCAAAACCACCTTCTTTTGCAGCGATTTGGCACACACCCTGATTTTTTCGCCAACAACAAGTCCAAGTTCCATAAACCTTCGACAGACAGGGTCAACCTTTCCTTTATAGCCACAAATTTTGTAGGTGGTGTTTTCTTGAAAAGCATTTTTATTCATACAAAATTTTATTTATCAAACTGACAATCTATTCAAATTTTTCAATGAATTGTGCCAAATCATTTGTTTTGATACAAAATATTGTGTTAGAATAAAAGCAAGGAGAAAGACAAATGAAATGTATTTTTTGTGGAAGTGAAGAAAGCAAGGTGCTTGACAGCCGCAGCACCGAAGAAACAAACTCAATAAGACGAAGAAGAGAGTGCCTGAATTGTGGCAAAAGATTCACAACATATGAAACAATTGAAACCGTGCCAATTTTGGTGGTGAAGAAAGATGGCAGCCGCCAGCCTTTTGACATCCAAAAGATAAGAAACGGCATGATTAAGGCATGCGAAAAAAGACCTGTGTCAATCTCACAGATAGACCGCATGGCAGAAGAAATTGAAAAACAAATTCAAAACTCTTTAAAACAAGAAGTTGCATCACAAGAAATTGGTGAAATGGTCATGAAAAAACTCAAGGAAGTTGATGAAATTGCATATGTCCGCTTTGCCTCTGTATATCGTCAATTTAAGGATGTAACAAACTTCATAAAACTCATCACAGAAATGTAAGGGTCGGTGACCCTTTTTTTATTGCCTAATGCCCTCTTTTCTTGTCGCCACTGCCAAGCATATATGGGTTGGGGTTTTGTGGAGGCGGATTTGAAAACAGTTCCACCAATATGGCATCTGCCCCAACCTTAACAATTTGAGAAAGAGGTATGAAAAGTTCTGAGCCATTTTTGAAGACGTTCCAAAAATTCTTCACCCCCGGAACAACCACACCTTGCAAACAGCCATTTTCAAGGTTGAAGATGACATCAACAATATGTCCAAGCCTTCGCCCATCAACAACATTGACAATTTCCTTGCATCTAAGTTCCATAAAAGAAGTATCCATGCTACTACCCTATGTCGAGTTTTGTCAAAAAATACCAAAAACAAAAAAGAGGTTTTTAAACCCCTTTGCCTATTCTATAAACTCCTTAATCATCTTCAAGGCGTTCTTTTCCAGTCTGGAAACCTGCGCCTGAGATATTCCCACCTCCTCACTGACCTCCATTTGAGTTTTGCCTATATAATATCGCATCAGCAGAATTTCCTTTTCTCTGTCAGAAAGATTTTTTATTGCATCCGAAAGCGAAAGTTTTTCCATAATGTCATCGTCACAGTTTTTGTCGTCTGTGATTTGGTCCATAATCCTTATCGCCTCGTTGCCATCGTTGTAGATTGGCTCGCTCAATGAAACAGTGTCGCTGATTGCATCAAGTGCAAAAATAACATCCTTCAGAGGCAACTCCACAATTTGAGCAATCTGCTCCAGGGTGGGCTCAGCATTGTTTTCGGCAATGTATTTTTCTTTTGCTTGAAGCGACCTATATGCCACATCGCGGATGGAACGGCTTATTCTGACCGAATTGTTGTCTCGCAAATATCTTCGAATTTCGCCAACAATCATTGGCACAGCATATGTTGAAAATTTGACATTTAGGGTTTCGTCAAAGTTGTCAATGGCTTTAAGCAGCACCACGCAACCCACCTGAAACATGTCGTCAGCCTTGTCGCAATGACCAGAAAAACGCTGAACAACCGACAGCACCAACCTCAGATTTGCCACAACAAACTTGTCTCTGGCAAATTCATCACCCGCTTTAACCTCTTTGAGAAGAGCCATAATCTCATTGTTTTTAAGTTTTGGAAGATTGGTGGTGTTCACCCCAGCAATCACAACTTTGTTTGCCATAACTTCACCTCTTAAAAAGAATAAAATTATCTTGCCCTAAGGCAAAAAAGTTATGCAAATTAAGATAAATTCGACAAAAAAATATTAAAAAATAATAAAAAACTATTTTTTCGACATTTTTCTTGCAAACGCTGGAAATCCCATAAAATCGAATACTAAATTATTTTTCGCCCATTTTAATGGCATTTTTTATTATTTTCTCTCAAAACAAACGGTTTTTCTATATTTCTCCAGTTTTTTCCAATTTTTTCTTTAATTTTAACAGAATTTTTTTCTCAATTCTTGAAATATAACTTTGGCTGATGCCCATTATGTCAGCCACTTCCTTTTGCGTCTTTTCCTCTTTGCCTGACAATCCAAATCGCATCTGCATGATGAGTTGCTCTCTGGTGTCCAATTTTGATATGACGTTCATAAGAATCTGCTTTTCCGCACTCATCTCAATGTTTTTTGAAACACTCTCTTCATCAATCGGAATTATGTCTGCCAGCAGCAGTTCATTTCCCTCGCCATCCGAAGACAAAGGCTCATCAAGAGAGATTTCATTTTTGATTCTTGTATTTTTTCTCAGTTGCATCAAAATTTCGTTTTCAATGCACCTGCTGGCATATGTGGCAAGTTTGATGTTTTTATCAACGCTGTAGGTCTTAACCGCCTTAATCAGCCCAATCGCACCAATGGAAATCAAATCCTCAAGTTCGATGCCAGAATTTTCAAACTTTTTTGATATATACACAACAAGACGCAGGTTGTGTTCAATCAGACGCTCTCTGGCAACGGCGTTTCCTGACTTAACTTCCTCCAGCAGCATCAATTCTTCATCTGGCGAAAGTGGTTGCGGCAAAGCCTTGTTGCCACAGATGAAACACATAATGTTTTTGACATAATGCTTGTTTT
>CANRLJ010000005.1 GCA_947631485.1 uncultured Clostridia bacterium
CCATTTACATTAACCTACACAGATGTTGAAAGCGGAAACGAAGTTACAACCGAGCCAATCAACAAAGCAACCTACAACGGAACAGTCACTCTTAAGGTTGATTCAAGTTCTTACTACACAGAAAGCGGCCCACAAATAAGCGTCACACGAAATGGTCACGATTACACACCTTTCACAAGCAATGGAAACTACATATTCTCAGAGACCGGAACATACAGAGTTTCCTTCACAGCAACAAGCAAACTTGGCACCAGCCCAAATGTTCAGTTGAGACAAGAGTGGTATGAATTCACAATAATAAGCGAAGACCAGCACAGATATTCCTACATCTTCAATGAATATGAAAACTATTATGTTGAAAAGATTGTAAAGGATGGAAATGACGTAACCGAAGTTTATGCACAAACACTAAACCTGCCAAAAATAACAATAAATGGAAGAAAATATTTGTCAAAATTGGTTTTATCCTACATGGATGAAAAAACTGGTGCAGGAACTTACACAATCACAGTAAATTCAAACGACAGATATTACAGTGGCTCAACGGTGGCAACACGATGGACATACAAAGTCACAATTCAAACAGGACAAGCACCAATTCGAGTTTCGTTGGCACAAGGCGAAACAACAACAGGCGGCATCACAGTCACCTTCAACAGGTCAAACATGTGGAACGAAATTGGTGAGTGCACCGTCAGAGTTGTGACATATGACAGAAGTGAAAGTGGAAATCTGGTTTACTCAAGCCACATCGACAGCACAAACAACACCGGCGAAACAAGATACACCATAACGGCAGAAGGCACCTTCTTCGTGCAAGTTGTGGTTGGAGAAAACAATGACCCAATCTTCAGTTACAAAGTCACAAAGAAAGCCCCAATGAATGCAGCATCAATAATTGCAATAGTTCTGGCGGCAATTGCCCTGGTTGTGATAATCTTCTTGATAGTCAAACTGAGAAAGAGAATATCTGTTAAATAACAGATGTTCGCAACAAAAAAAAGACTGATAATTATCAGTCTTTTTTTTGTTTTCTCTTCAATTATTTCTTCTTCAACTCTTTGTCAAGCTTAACTTTTGAAACTATGAAGTAGATTACAACGCCTGCAAGCACAACAACAGAAACAACAATCAAAACTGTTCCGATTACTCTGTAAGTTTCTGCTGGGTCTTGAGAGTTGGTCGTGATTGAAATTCTCTTTGTCCAAGTTCCAACATTTCCGTGGGTGTCTGTGGCTTCAATCTTAAGTTCATAAGTTCCAACTTCGTCAAGATTAAATCTGATTCCGCCGTTAAACTTTGTTCCAACGATGTCCTCTCCGCCTGAAGATGTGTTTCTGAGAGTGATTACTGGTTCGCTTTCCCCATCCCAACCATATCCTGGGTCTGTTATGTCGATGTCTGCATATCTGATTGTGAGTTCCGAGCCAACTTTGTAAGTTTCTTTAATAATCTTGTCTGAAACTGAAATTTCTGGAGCAATTACATCGCCGACTGTGATTGTCTTTACAAGTTCGTTTTCATTGCCATAATTGTCCTCAACATGATATCTGAAGGTGTATGTTCCGTCAAGACGTGTGCCATCACTGTTGATGGTGAAGAACGCACCATTTCTCATCTTGTCGTTATACCATGTTTCAGAACCATTGTTGGTGTTTCCAGCCATATCCCATCTGATTGTGATTCTTGAATTGTCGTAGTTAATTCCGGCTCTGTCTGTGGCTTCAACGCCAGGAACAAAGAATTTATAACCATCAGCAATTTCTTCACGAGTCAAACTCTTTGGGAAATATTGTTCGTCGTCATAAATGCTTGAGAATTGTGGACCCTTGTTGTCGTTTACAGTAATTGTGTAGGTGTCAGATGTTTCACGATAGAAGATCAATCTTTCAAAGAATTCGTCAAGGTCTTTGTCTTGCATGCTGTAACTTGCGAAAGTTGTCTTTGCATCAGTAGCAGGGACTTCGTCTGTTTGACCAACCTGACGAGTGTAATATTTGCCATCTTCTGCTGATTTAAAGAGGTGATATTGCGTTGTGGTTGCTCCGTCAGTTACAAGATAGCCGTCTGGATTTGTTTCGTCAAATTCAACCATCAGTTTGTTTTCGACGTTCTTCTTTTTGGTGTAGAACAAGCCTGCTTCACCTGTTGGCTTTCCCTCTTTGTTGATCGTTCTTTCAGTAAATTCAAAGTATTCTCTGTCATAAACAACCAAGTTTACTGTGTATTGAATAGGCACAACTTCTTGTTTTGTTGCGATAAATCTTTGGTTTCTACCTGTTCTTGTGGTGTACCAATCAACTGCAGCGCCATTTTCATCAACGCCCTTTATGATTGTCTTTGGAGCAGATGTTTGTGATTCTGGCTCCATTGCCTTATATTCTTCATAAGAAATGCTGTCATTGATTTCGTATGAAACTGTTGGTGCGTCAATTTCAAGTCCAACTTCTGGATTGTAGTTGTCGTCGCCATCAAGTTCGATTGTCTTGTCACTGAAAGTTGTGTTAATCTTTGGAGCCTGCAAGATTGTCTTTTTGGAAACATTATAGTTCATGTAGTAAACTGCAGCCTTGTTGTTTATATCAACAACGGTAACTCTTGCCTGATATTGTCCATAAGAACCAGCAGTAAACTTTCCTGGAGTTATTTTAAGTCTCAAACCATATGGGTCTCTTTCTGCCTTTGTGTCATAAACGCTGACCTCTGTCTTTGTGACTTCTGGTTCTCCCTCGTCATTTGTTGTTGTTCTGAAATGATAAACAGAAACATCATATGACAAGTAAGAAACTTTATCGTCGCCAAACGTTAAGGTTGGAAGCACAATTTCGTCGCCCTGAGTGTATTTTGTCTCATCTGCTTTTAAGTCCTTAACACCTTCAAGCCATGGAGCGTATTCATCAACGACATTTGCAATGCTGACAGATGTTGCTGCCATTGTGATGTTTCCGCTGTCATCATAGACATAAGTTACAATCTGCAATTTTGCAACTGGGTCTGCCTTTCTTGTGTCGTCGTTTATTTCATTGAGGTCGATTGTGTAAGATGATGCATCTGGGTTTGTCAGTTTGACATATCCCTTTGCCTCAAAGTCTTTGTCAAAGTATGCAGCAAATTTTGTCAGATATCCTTTTGAAACATTGTCACCCTTTTTGTTTAAATCTGTGTAAAGTTGTTTCAAAGAGTTTGAAGAGATGACTTCTTCTTTGTCTTTAAGGTCTTCCACAGGTTTTCCTGCAGCAGTCAAATATCTGTAGTAAGTCTCAACGCGCATATTTGTGTCTGGGCTGTCGCCGTTGTCTGATGCGGTTGGTGCTGTAAATGTTATCTTTGAGTCAGGAAGATATGTGTCGCGAAGTGATGGCGCAAAAGTGAGTGTTGGTGCTTCGCTGTCTGTGTAAGAGCCAATATAGATTGACTTTGTGGATGTTCTTTCATTGCCTGCTTCGTCGGAAACGATGTAGTCAATATAATATTGTCCATAACCCATGCCCGCAATGTTGTCATATTCGGTTGCGCCATTTGTTGTTGCACCAAATATTGTGCTTATTGGCAGATATGCAAATCCAAGTTCTTCAAGAGCGGTCTTAACCTTTTTAAGATTGTCAATTTCGTCTTGAGTTGCTTCTTCAGAACTTGCCTTTGTCAAAAATTCCTTAAATTTTGCACCTGAATTGAAGAGGTCGGTGTTAAGTTGGTTTCCCTCTGTCAAAATGCCGGCAATCTTTTCTGAAAACAAGTTGTAGATGTGCTCTGCGTTTGCATTGTCGATTACAATCAAGTAGTTGTTTTGTGCAAGCCACGCTCTTGCCTCTTCATCAGTGTGAAATTCTGAGTAATTTGTTGCTTGTTGAATAAGGAAGTTGTTTTTATACAAAGAACTGTAAGCATTGCTGTCTTTGGTTGTTGTTCGATAGTTGAACACAAGGTTTTTGTCGCTGTATTCAACAATATCATATTTTGTTTCTTGATCAGTTCTGATTCTTCTTACGCGTTTAAGTTTGCTGTCAGCAGAAAGTTCTTTATTAAAGTCCTCATTTGTGTTTACATTGTCGTCGATTCCGATTGCGAAAAGCACAACTGAGTTTGGAACTGCACGTGTCTTAAACTTGTATGTCACATCAACAGGCTTGTCCTCTGACTTTTCTGAAGCGTCATAAAGAACAGGTGTTGGTGGGTCTTTATCAACGATGTTGTTCCAATAATAGATTCCTGCTGGGGATTCAACCTTATTTCCATAGAAGTCATAGACTGTGTAAATGAAGGTGTAAGTTCCGTTAAACAATGGTTTAAACTTTGTTGGGTCTTTCAAAACATATGTTTCTCTTTCGCCCTCTTTAAAGTCGTCAGCCTGTTCCAGAACATCTTTGTAGTCCTCTGTGCTGAGTTCTTCTCTCTTTGAAGTGCTGCCCTTTTGATAGAGCACTTTCACTGTGTATCTTACATCAACTTCTTTGTCTTCGTCGCCATCTTTGACATATGCAACGGCCTTTGGCAGTGTGATTTCCTTTCCTGTTTGTCCGTCGTTTCTGTTCCAAGATGGAGAAAGTCTCTGTTCGAGTTTGTATGTTTTGTAATATGGGGTTGTGCCGTCACCATCAGGATACACCTTTGTGCTTTTTGATGTTGAAGCAATAAATTGCCCATCTTCATAATATGAGAAATTTATTGTGTAATCATAAGCCCCAACTGTTGAAAATGTCTTTCCTTCAATGTAAAGGTCGCCAACAGCATGAACAACAGTGTCGCCATCCTTGACTTCTTCTTCGGCTTTCTTGATTTCCACCTTTCCGCCATCAACGCCGCCCGTTGCTGTCACAACGACATACTTGCCTTCTTTAAATGGACGAGTGTCTGGGCCTTCTTCCAAAGGTTCTCCAACTCTTGGCAATGCAGTGACATAGTGTTTTTGAAGGTCTGTTTCGCTTTCTTTTGCGTCCAAAAGATTTATAGCCTCGCCGTCCTCGTCAAGAATTTCTGGCATAGGAAGACTTAAGTCTCTGTAAACTTGTTCTCCCTCAACATGTGCCCATTTAAGGTCGATTATGCTTGGGATGAAATATTTTGCGTTGTCTTTAAAACTAAATGATGCGCTTGGAACTTGTGCGATGACCTTTAAGTCATAACTGTTTGTGAAGGTGTTTCCACTTGCATCTTTATAGTCATAAGAATACCTTATTGTGTATGTGCCTTCTTTGTCAGCTACAAATTCGCCATAGTTTGCTTCATATTTTGCTTTGTCAGCCAAATAGCCTTCATCGCTTTCTTGTTGTGGATATGAACTTGCTTCTGGTTTTTCATATATTTCAACTTCGCCGCCTTCATCTTTCTCTTTCAGCACCTTTGTGTTGTAGAGAACTGTGACGGTTTCATTTGAAATTGTGCCGGAATCCTCAAATCTTCCCAAGATTTTGTCTTTTTTTCCGCCAACATAAGCAAAAGGTATTTTGTATGTGTCGCCTTTTGTGACTGTCGTAACAACTTCGCCACTTGAAATGACATTGCCACCATCGGGTTGTGTGACAGGGTTTGAGCCAATCAACAAATAGTTGTAATTTGTCTCTGAGTCAGTTTCAAAATATGCAAAAGCCGTAAGAGCGTTTAATGGAAAACACAATATTGTCATAGCAAAAGCCATGGCAAACACTAAACCTCTGAAAAAAGTCTTTCTTCTAACTTTCATAAAGTATTCTCCTTGTAGTCTTATAGTTATAACAAGACTATTTTATCGTAAAACCCGCAACCAAGTCAAATAAATTGCTGGCAAGGTGGCGAATTTTCAAAAATATTTTGTAAAATATAAACATGATTATGCTGTTTAAAAAGCACTATTTTTGTCGATATCTTCTGCCAGACTTTGGCAGTATAAAAAAGCAAAATGTGCAAAGCACAATTTGCCTAAATATTGTATGTGACCTTAACGCCAGGCCCCATTGATGCAGCAAGGGTGACACTCTTGATGTATTGTCCCTTTGCAGCCGCTGGTTTTGCCTTCACAAGTGCTTCCATGATTGTGTTGAAGTTTTCAAGAAGTTTTTCCTTCCCAAAACTCTTTTTGCCAATTATGACATGCACATTGTTTGTCTTGTCAAGTCTATACTCAACCTTTCCGGCTTTAACATCTTTGATTGCCTTTGTGACATCCATTGTAACTGTTCCGCTCTTTGGGTTTGGCATCAAGCCCTTTGGCCCAAGGATTCTTGCAATACGTCCAACAATGCCCATCATGTCTGGGGTTGTGATGCAGACATCAAAATCAAGCCATCCGCCATTGATTTTTGCAACTATTTCTTCTCCACCAACAAAGTCAGCACCTGCCTTTGTGGCCTCGTCTGCCTTGTCGCCACGAGCAATAACCAAAACTCTTACAGTTTTGCCGGTTCCATTTGGAAGAACAACAACACCACGAACTTGTTGGTCTGCGTTTCTTCCGTCAACACCAAGTCTGACATGAAGTTCTACACTTTCATCAAACTTTGCTGTTGCTGTCTTTAAAACATTTTCAAGTGCCGTTGAAACATCATAGGACGCTGTTTTATCAAAACTTTCAAGACACTTTGTCATCCTCTTATTTCTCATTTTCAGCCTCCTAGTCAACAACCTCTACGCCCATAGACCTTGCAGCACCTGCAATCATGGACATAGCACTTTCGATACTTTCTGCGTTCAAATCAGGAAGTTTTGTTTCAGCGATCTTTCTGATTTGCTCTTTTGTAATCTTTCCGACTTTTGTTTTGTTTGGTTTTGCAGACCCTTTTGCAAGGCCGATTGCCTTTTTGATGAGGACTGCTGCTGGTGGGGTTTTCAATTCAAATGTGAAACTTCTATCTTCATAGATAGTAAGCACAACAGGAATAATAAACCCTGCTTGTGAAGCCGTTTTATCATTAAATTCTTTAACAAATGCCGCAATGTTGATTCCGTGAGGTCCAAGAGAAGAACCTACTGGTGGTCCGGGTGTGGCTTTGCCGGCTTCGAGTTGTAATTTAACAACTGCTTTAACTTTTTTTGCCATTTTTTGCCTCCTTATAATGTAGTCTAGTTGAATCTTGGCTTGATTCTCCTACAAACTATAATGTCAGTTTAGTGTCATAACAAGGACAATGCTGGTGCAGACACCATTTCCGTAACGCGGACACGACCTTTGGTCTAACCGCTACTTCAATGGTTTCTCGTCCCAATCCTCTTCCCTGATTGTGATTTTTAATTTATGCTTGCTGGGCAAAGCCCTACGCGTGCAAAATTAAAAATTGATTTGAAAATGAGGAAGTTTGACTTTGTTTCCATTTTCAATGTTGGTTTATTGTCATAACAGGGACAATATTTAAAATGAAAATTGGGTTGTATTTTCACTAAATATCAAAATTAAGCGTTTACTTTGTGAACTTGTTCGTAAGAAAGCTCAACATTGTTCTCTCTTCCAAACATTTCAACAGTCACTGTCAATGTGCCAGCCTCTGGTGCAATTGAAACAACTGTTCCAACCATCTTGTCAAGTGGGCCATCAATAATCTCAACTCTGTCGCCAACTTCGATGTCGGTTTCAACCTTAATCTTTTCAAGCCTCATCTTCAAAACTTCTTCGTCTGTCAATGCAAGAGGTCTTCCTTTTGGCCCAACAAAACCTGTTATTCCGCGGGTGCGTGTGACATTGTGCCAAAGGTCATCGCCATAAATCATCTTTACAAGAAGATAACATGGCATGCTTTTTCTTACAACAAGTTTTTTCTTTCCATTTTTTTCTTCAATCACTTCCTCTTCAGGAATAATGATGTCGAAAATTCTGTCTTGTAAGTTGAATTTTTCTACAACGGTTTCAAGATTTTCCTTGGCAACATTTTCATATCCAGAAAATGTGTGAAGAACATACCATTTTGGCTCTCTTGAGTGTTCCATAACCTAAAATCTCCTTTACTATGTTACTAAAACTTAATGAGCAATTCTGCAAGATATCCTAAAAGGGAGTTTACTCCAAAAAGAAACAAACCAAAAATAACGACAAACGCAACAACAATGCCTGTCTTTTTTACAACCTCAGCAAAGGTTGGCCAAGTGACCTTTTTAAGTTCGGAAACTGTTTCTTTCGTCTTTTTAACAAGACTGCCCTTTTCCTTTTTGTCCTTTTTCTTTTGGTCTTTTTTGTTGTCTTTGGATTTTTTGTCACTCTTTGCAACTTTGCCCTGAGTTATTTGGTTTTGTTTTTGAGAACTCTTCAGGGTTTCTTCTGCAACAAGTGCTTTTTGTTTCTTTGACATAAAGCTAAAGCCTCCATCTAATTTGAAAAATCAAGTTTGCAAGTTTTGCAACCTTATTTTGTCTCTTTGTGAACCGTTCTCTTGCCACACTTAGGACAGAATTTTTTTACTTCAATTCTTTCTGGGTTTGCAGTGGTGTTTTTTTCTGTGGAATAGTTTCTTTCTCCACACACTGTGCACTCAAGTGTAATTATTTTGCGTTTTGGTGCTGCCATAATCTTCTCCTAACAAAAAAACTAACACCCTTTATTCAAGAAGTGTTAGCCATAATATACCATATTAAAACCCACAAGTCAAGTGTTTTCCGAAATTGTTTAGATATTTTTTATGCGTCATTTCTTGCCAATGCCTGCCGCAGTTTTCTCCCTCTTCTTTTCTTGGCAAAAAGCATGAATTTGTCTTTGCAATGTCTTTGTTCTTTCTGGGAATCTAAACAGCCTGACTCTGTCAAGTTCATAGTTTGCTTTTGGGTCAAAACCCTTCATGTCATAACCCAATATGACAACATCTGAAAACTTGGAACTTTGAATCATCATTGCATCAAAACCGTTTCTGACAAAATACTTAAAACCCGAGCGAATTTTCAGAGCCGTTTCAACAGAATCGCGAGAGTTTTTGCTGACATGCATTGCAGCCATCATCTTTTCAAAATAGAAGGCATACAAATCTCTTGCAAATGCCTTGATGAAACTGCTGTATTTGCAATCTCGATAAGCCCTGCCGTCCTTTGTTTTAAGTTCTATGTTCACAGGCACTGAAAGGCGCTCTTCCGTTGCGGTTTTTCGCGTCATGTCGGAAGTTGAAAGTTGGTCCATCTTAAACATCACTTGTTCAAATCCGTCATCATCTCCCAAGCAGATGTAATATGGGCTGGTCTGAAACAAATCAACATCCTCGCTTGCCGACAATGGCAATGTCAAAAGCACCTGTTTTAGGTCTGCCTCATCAACTTTTTGTTGTTGTATTCCGTGCAGTCTTTCTCCAGTTCTGACTCTTGGCAAAACCAACAATTTTTCGCTTAACACATCATAAATTTCTTCTTCAAATGTCTTCATTTTCCTCTCCAATAAACAGTATTTGACGATATTTTTGTGATTTAAGTATAAAAAAGAGTGATATCTCACTCTTATTCTTCTATGTCAACAATGGCATCTATGTACATAGCAATTTCAGAAGGTTTACACTTTTCCATAATCTTTTCTATATTTGTCGGCTTGTTGAAGTCAATCTCATATTTTATTGCATAAGACAGATATGATTTCAAAAGGCCTTTTGCATACACATACGCTTCGGTCATGTTTTTGCCATCAGTGTAGATGTTTAAATCTGGAAAAAGAACTTGGCAACTTTCATCTTCATCTTTAATAAATATTGCTGGATAAATGTATTGACGCTTTTTCATAAATTCTCCAAAAATACAATCTCACCTATATGATATCACAAAAAATTGTAATTACAAAACGAAAAAACAAAAAAATATCGCAAATTTGCGATATTTTTTCTTTAAGTCAAATTATATTCTTTCTCTGCCCTCGTCCTTAACTTTTGCAGCCATAAATTGCTCTGTCTTTTCTCCAACAACAACACCCTGCAAATCTGGGCCATAAACAGGCAATCCTTCTGAGCCCATATTTATGAGTGAACAAACGTCTCTTGTATTCTTAACCATAACAACACCTCCGTGTGAATATCTTTTAACTGTCCATATGATAACACAAAACTTTTGATTTGTAAAGACCTTTTTTAAAAATTTTCCAAAATAATTTTTTGCCCCATATTATATAATAAATAAATATTTTCAGAAAATATTTTTTATCAAATTAAATCAAAAAATTTTTGTCACATCTTTTCAACAGTGTCAATGCCAAGAGTCCAAAGAGCCTTTTCAAGACACGCCTTCACAAGCGCACACAAGCCAAGCAAACTCAGCTTCTTTTTGTCATCTGTTTCTGATAAAATCTTTTGATTGTTATACAGCGTCGAGAAGGCACTTGCAAGGTCAAAAGTGGCCGAAACGAGAGCGTTAAGTGAATAGGCATCATAACAAATTTTGTAGGAAGAATTAAGCTTTAATATTGCCAAAACAATCTCCCTTTCATCCTTGCCAGAAATTGCAATCCTGCCTCCCTTATATTTTGCTTTTGAAAGGATGGAGTTTATTCTTGCAATAGTGTATTGAACATATGGCCCCGTCTTGCCGTCAAAGGACAAAAACTTTTCAATATCAAAGACATAATCCTTTGTCACCAAGTTTGACAGATCACCAAATTTCATCGCACCAACACCAATTCGGCGTGCAAGTTCTTTGTCGCCAACAATTCCATTTTGGGCAAGTTTGTCCTCTGCACTTTTTGTCAGCATGCCAACAACTTCCTTCAGCCTGACAACACCGCCAGAGCGGGTCTTAAAAGGCTTTCCATCCTTTCCGTTCATAGTCCCAAAAGGCACATGTGTAAGTTTCTGCTCTGCTGGGCTGATTCCAGCAAGTTTGCTGCATCTGAACACCTGTTCGAAGTGCATGGATTGTCTGTTGTCGGTCACATATATGATTTCGTCCGGTTTGAAATCTCTGTTTCTCATGAATATTGTGGCAATGTCGGTTGTGGCATAAAGGTCTCCACCGTTGTATTTTTTTATGATTGCTGGCGGCATTGGGTTTTTGTATCTCTGAGGCTCATCTTCACTCTTTTTTGGAAGTGGAATATGTTCTCCCTCACGCGCAACATCAACCACCAAAGCGCCTTCGCTCTCGTGCGCCAAACCCTTGTCCACAAACAGTTGGATTGTCTTGTCAATGAAAGGTGCAGCATCACTTTCTCCATAACAAAAGTCAAAATTGCAATTCAGCATGTCATAGTTTTTCACAATTTCTTGCACGGACAATTCTCTTATCTTTTGATAAATTGTGTAATATGGCTCTTTCTTTTGTTGGATGAAAAGGGTGTATTGGTCGGCAAGTTTCTTAAACTCATCATCAACATCCTTCCTCTTGGAAGCCTTTGGATATTCATCATTTAAAACATCCAAAGTGACATTTTTTAATGAAATTTCATTTATTTTTGCGTTTTTTTCAAAAAAATCGTCCAAAAAATGGTCATTTTTCAGTTGCAAGATGGTCAGCCCCATCTGCAAACCATAGTCGCCAAGGTGCATATCTGAAACAACTTTGTCGCCCAAAGTGAAGTGCAAACGCTTCAACGCCTCGCCCACAATAGGAGAACGCAAATGCCCTACATGCAACTCTTTTGCCACATTTGCCCCGCCATAATCAAAAAAGACAAGCCTTTGTTTTTCAACTTTTTCGATGCCCAAGTCTTTGTCATTTAAAACAAAGTTGGCAATTTCAGAAAGGCAAAGTTCGGTCAGTTTTATGTTTATAAACCCAGGCATAACAGCGTCAAATTCAAATTTTTTGCTTTTTTCTGCATTTTTTACGATTTTTTCTGCCAAATCAATAGGTTTTTCTCCAAGTTCCTTTGCCATGAGCATTGCAAAGTTTGTCTGATAGTCGCAAAGTTCTGGCCTGTTGGAAAAGACGACAGAAAGCCTGTCTGCATCCAGACCCACCTTCTTTATTGCTGCACTCAATATTTTTGCTATTTCATCTTTAACGTTCATAAAAACTCCGTTGTTTAAAGTTCTTGTCTTCCTCTCAAAGCCTTTTCAAGTGTGAGTTCGTCTGCAAACTCAATGTCGCTTCCTATTGTGATTCCTTGCGCAAGTCTTGTCACTTTCACGCCCATAGGTTTCAGCAGTTTTGCAATATACATCGCAGTTGCCTCCCCCTCAACATCAGGATTTGTTGCCATAATCACTTCTTCCACGCCGTTTTTGTTCACTCTTGCAAGCAACTCTTTGATTCTTATGTCATTTGGCCCTTTGTTTTCAAGTGGATTGATGCAGCCAAAAAGCACATGATACACTCCGTCAAAGGTCTTAACCCTTTCCATCGAGATGATATCCTTTGGCTCTTGCACAACACAGACGAGTTTTTGATTTCTCTTTTGACAAATCGGACAAATCTCTGATGAAGAATAATTTCCACACTCTTTGCAAAGGTGAACCTTGTCTTTCACCTCAACAATGGCCTTTGCGAAATTTATCGCCTTGTCTCGATTGTTTTCGATTATATAAAAAGCATAGCGTTGGGCTGTCTTTTTGCCAACGCCAGGCAATGCACGAAAATATTCTATCAGTCTTTCAATAGGCTCGTCCATATCACATACCTATATTTGGAAGTCTTGAGTGCTCATCTTCTGTTATCTTTGTGATGCAGTCGTTCACCGCACTCATAACCAAATCTTCAAGCATCTCAACATCATCTGGGTCAACCACTTCTGGCTTTATCTTCACAGATTTGACCGTCTTGTTTCCAAGCATGCAAACCTCCACCATGCCGCCTCCAACGGATGACCTGTATTCTGTGGAATCAATCTCCTCGCGGATTCTCTTCATCTCCTCTTGCATTTTTTGTGCTCGACGCATCAGGGCTTGCATGTTTCCTCCACCAAACCCTCCTCCAAAACCATATGCCATTGCTCTTGTTCTCCTTTTTTGTTAGTTTAATGTTTCAATCTTCTATTGTCAACTTTGACCCAAAGAAATTTTCGAGTTTTTTAACATCTTTTGCCACTTTTTGTTGGTCACTTTCAAACTTGATAATCTCAAATTTTATGTCCAATCCCTGCCAACGCAATGCCGCCTCGATGTCTTTTCTGCCGTTTTCCAAGACATCAATCAAAAAATTGTCTGAGGTACGGATTATCAAACTGTTGTTTTCCAGCGTTGCATTTGTGATGTCTCCGCAAGCAACATGAAGCGCAACCTTTTTGTGTTCCTTCAAATACAAAACAACCTTTCCCCAGACATTTTTTGCAGTCTGCTTTGTTGGGTCTTTCTCAATTTTCAGTTTTTTTTTACATCATAGCCCAGCATTGCTGCAAGACAAGTTGTTTCAAGCAGCAATCTGACAGACAATGTGTATCTCAGTTCGCTTTCTGCACCGGAAAAGACCTGCATATATCTGACCAAATCCTTTTCGGCAAACCTTGCTGATTGCTGAACATATCTTTCCAAAATTTCGTCTGGAAGATTTAGGATTTCTTTTGCGTTTTTGCACGCTTTGCAAACCAAAAGGTCTCGGGAGTGCTTTGACAAATCCTTTGCAAACACTGCAAGATTTTTTCCTTCCTTTTCAATTTGGTCAATCAGTGACAAAACGCCGCCAACATCCTTGTCCAAAAGTTTGTCAAAAAAGTTTAAGATAAGGTCGTGGTCGGTTGTGCCCAAAACGCTGAGAGTCTTTTCTTTTGTTATGTCTTTTTGACAAAATGAGGCAATGCTGTCGGCAATTGAAAGCGTGTCTCTGACACTTCCCTCACCAGCACTTGCAATTATTCTTAAACTCTCTTCGTCATATTTGATGTTTTCTTTATCAAACACCTTTGCAAGATGTTTGGCAAGCATGTCCACACTGACAAGTCTGAAATCAAACCTCACGCAGCGCGACAGAATTGTCTGAGGAAGTTTGTGCACCTCTGTGGTTGCCAAAATGAAGATGACATATGAAGGTGGCTCTTCCAAGGTCTTTAAAAGTGCATTGAAGGCGCTGTCGGAAAGCATATGAACTTCGTCCACTATGTAAACCTTATACTTTGCCCCAACAGGCATAAACTTCACTTTTTCTCTGATTTGTCTTATGTCGTCAACTTTGTTGTTTGAAGCGGCGTCAATTTCAATTATGTTTATGTCGTTTTCTTGCTCCAACCTCTTGCAGTTTTCGCATTTCCCACAAGCAGAGCCCCTCACAGGCGAAAGGCAGTTGACAGATTTGGCAAATATCTTTGCAACGCTTGTCTTTCCTGTTCCGCGCGTGCCCGTGAAAAGATAGGCATGACCAATCTGCCCGCTCATAATTTGATTTGCGAGCGTCTTTGTTATGTGGTCCTGCCCAATAACTTCATCAAAACTTTTAGGTCTGTATTTCCTATAAAGTGCAATATGTTCCATCCTGTCTCCTAATAAGTTTCTCTTGTAATGACGGCAAAGTTGTCAACATCAAGACAAGCGGCCCCAATCACAGCGCCGTCAATCGCCTCATTGGTTAAAACCTTTTTATAGTTGTTTATGTTTATGCTTCCGCCATACAAAACAGTGATTTTTTGGCTTGCCTTTTTGGAATATTGTGCTTCAATTTCTTTCCTGATTGTCTCAGCCATTTTTGTTATGTCCTTGTTTGAAACATTTTTTGACTTTGATGTTCTGTTTGAACTGATTGCCCAAACTGGTTCGTATGCAATCATAACGCTTTCAAGTTCGTTTTCATAGATGCCCTTAAGGTCGTCATCAATTTGCTTTCTGACAAAGGCACACTCTTGCTTTTGCTCTCTGGTTTGCAGGTTTTCCCCGACACACAAAATGACTTTAAGCCCGTTTGCCAGCGCTGTCTTAATCTTTCTGTTTATCATTTTGTCGTTTTCTTTAAACTTGTTTCTTCTGTCAGAGTGACCAATGACAACATATGTTGCCCCGACATCCTTTATCATCTTTGCCGAAACTTCGCCGGTGTATGGCCCACTTTCTTCATCAAAAATGTTTTGTGCACCCACCAAAACCTTGCTGCCAGCAAGAAATTCTTGTGCAGTGGAAAGGTGTGTGAAAGGTGGACAGATTATTATGGTGTTTTTAGAACTTTTTGCCTTGGTGGCAAGCGACATTGCGTATGTTTTAAATTCGCTTGGTGTCGTGTTCATCTTAAAGTTTCCCACTATAACCTTTTTCATAATGCTCTCCTTTTTTGTTTTTTAAAGTGCGTCAATAACCTCAACAGCAGGCAAAACTTTTCCTTCCATAAGTTTCAGGCTGGCTCCGCCACCTGTGGACAAGTGATCAATCTTGTCGGCAACTCCGCAAGCATTTATGGCACTCACGCTGTCGCCACCGCCTACTATTGTATATGCATTGCTCTTTGCCACTGCCTTTGCAATCTTCAC
>CANRLJ010000006.1 GCA_947631485.1 uncultured Clostridia bacterium
ACCCCGCCAAAAGAAAAACTGAAACCCATTTTGATGAGTTCTCTTGCACTTTCGATGCTTCCAGAATAGCAGTGCAAAAGCCCCGGAACTGCCACAGGATGTTTTTTCAGTATTTCAATCGTGTCGCCCATTGCATCGCGGCTGTGCACAACTATTGGAAGTTTATTTTTGTTTGCAATTTCAATTTGTTTGGCAAACACCTCTCTTTGAAAACTTTTCTTTTCTTCAATCTGCTGAGGTGAAAGCCCGTCAAAAAAATGATAGTCAAGGCCTATCTCCCCCACTGCAACAACTTTTTTGTTCTTCAAAAGTTTCATCAGCCCTTGCTCGTCAAATTCCTCTGCGTTTTCTGGGTGAAAGCCGACAGTTGCAAACACCTTTTCATATTTGTCCGCAATTTTCACCGCATCCTTGGACGAGGAAAGATTGAAACTTGCACAGATGCAAGCAACAAGTTGGCTGCTTGTCCTTTCAACCACTTCATCAAAATCTTCCTTATATGCCTCATCGTTGAGGTGGGCATGGCTGTCAATCAATTTCATAGTTATGATTTTAACAAATAAACTTGAAGATGTCAATTTAAAAAACGGTTGTTTGTCAATATGGGACGGTTTGAAGCATAAAATTCTTTATGAACACTTTTTGGATTGTCATGATGCTTTCAAGCATGTTGGTTTTGCTTGTGATAAACCCCGCAGCAGTGTTGTCGGAGATGATTTCCGCATCCACAGACGCCCTCAAACTTTGCATCGAACTGTGCGCAGTGTATTGTGTTTGGCTGGGAATAATGCAACTCGTCGAACTGAGTGGACTTGGTGAAAAACTTGCAGAGGTGCTGCGTCCTGCCATAAGAAAGATTTTTAGGGTGGACAACCCAGACACACAAAAGATTATTGCTTTAAATCTTTCGGCAAACATGCTTGGAATAGGAAATGCCGCCACCCCAATGGGCATCCGAGCCATGCAAGCGCTTGATGACGGCAGCGGAAAGGCAAACTTTGCAATGATAATGCTTATTGTTGTAAATGCCACATCCATCCAACTTCTGCCCACCACAATAATTGGGCTGAGGGCAAGTGCAGGCTCAAGCAATCCGGCGGACATAATTCTTCCAACCATAATTGCAACTTTTTGCACAACTGCGCTTGGAATCTTGCTGGTCTTTTTGGTTGACAAATTTAAGAGGAGACGCCGATGAGTGCCTACATTTTGCCAATCCTCTTTATTTTTCTCTTTGCCTATTGCTTGCACAAAAAAATAAACACCTATGACGGCTTTGTCGCAGGTGCAAAAGGTGCAATCAAGTTGGTTGTGGAGATTTTTCCATACATCGCCTCAATCCTTATCGCTGTGGCTCTTTTGAGGGCAAGTGGAATAACAAATTTTTTGGCGGAAATACTTTCGCCGGTCTTTAATTTGCTTGGAATTCCCACCCAACTTGTCGAACTTGTGCTGCTGCGCCCCTTCACCGGCAGTGGAAGTTACGGAATCCTGCAAGACATCTTTTTGCAGTATGGCGTTGACAGTTACATCAGCCGCTGCGCATGTGTCATCATGGGTTGCAGCGAAACAATCTTCTATGTGGCAACAGTGTATTTGTCGCAGACCAAGGTGAAAAAACTGCTGTATGCAATTCCTGTGGCACTGGTGTGCTCTTTGGCAGGAACAATCGTCGCCTGCCTCATTTGCAAAGTCATTTGATGTATTTTGTGTGTAAAATCTCCAAATAATTTCCATTTTCTTCGTTTGTAATCAAATTTGGATACACTTTTGTGCCATTTTTGCCGCCTTTGACGGCCTTTAAAACGACAAGTTTAACTTTCCCCTTGCCATTTTCCGTGAAAAACATCTCTTTGATGCACAGTCCGTTGTTTTGGCAATGTTGCATAAGTTCCGAGGCACGTTCGGCACTATAACAGCAATAAAATGCCCCGCCCTGCCTTAAAAGGCTGCTTGCCACAAGCACAAGTTCCAAACAACTGAGTTTTGTCTCCTCCTTTGCAATTTTCTTCACTTCCGTTTGGGCAAAATTTGTCTCTTTGAAATATGGTGGATTTGAAAAAACAATATCCACGCTGTTTTTCTTCAAATGTTTGCCAAAATTTTTGATGTCGTCTTTGATGAGGACAATCTTGTCATCCAATTTGTTTAGGCGCAGATTTTTCTTGCACAAGTCTGCCAATTCTTGCTGAATTTCAAAGGCATATATCTTGCCTATGCTTGTCTTGGCTTGCACAAGAATTGAAACAACGCCACACCCAGCACCAATCTCAACCGCAACGCTGCCGCTGCGACCCTTTATGAAATTTGCCAAGATGACACTGTCGGAAGTGAAGGTGTATAGGCTTTTGTTTTGAATAATCTGCAAGCCTTTGTATTGCAAATCCTCAACTTCCTCGCCTTTGTTTAACAAAATTTTTTCTTCCAATTTTTGTCCTTTTAAAAAGGGCTTTTCTCAGCCCTTAAACCTTATTTCTTCAAGTGGAAATGTCTTAATCTCGCTGTCGTCACCCTCTTCAAATTTGACATCCACTTCTCTCTTCAAAAGGTCGTTGAAAACAACCTTTCCCTTTCCGTCCTTTGTGGAAACAATCGTTCCAACCTTTGGCATAACCTTCAAAGCCTCTTGATAGGTTGGGTTTTCGTATGCTATGCAGCACATCAGTTTGCCACACAACCCACTTATGCTCTGCGGATTTAAAGAAAGATTTTGATTTTTTGCCATCTTCATTGAAACATGGTCAAACTCGCCGAAATTTTGCACGCAGCAGCAGATTTTTCCGCAAGGGCCAAATCCACCAAGCATGCGGACCTCGTCTCGACTTCCTATCTGCCTTAATTCCACACGCTTCTTAAACATCTCCGCCAACTTTTTTACAAGTTCTCTGAAATCAACCCTGTTCTCTGCCGTGAAATTTATGATATATCTCGAATTGTCATAACTTGCCTCAACTCTGACAATCTTCATGTCAAGGCCAAAGTCCTTGACCACTTTTTTTATTTCTGGCGTCAGTTTTTGCGCCTCTTTGTCATATTCTTCCGCCATCAAAACTTCTTTTTCGGACGCCTTTTTCACAACACTTTTCAGCGGCGAAACCAAAGTTGAGGCATCGATTGTGTCCTTTTCTTTAACCACAACCCCAATGTCGTTTCCTTTGTCGGTTTCAACCACAACATAGTCGCCCTTTTTGAGTTCGCCATTTGGGGCAAAAGAATAAACATGATTGCTGTTTTTAAACTTCACCCCCACAACTTCTATTTGCATAAATATTTTACCTCCAACATCTTCAACAGCAGGTTGTCCACCGAAACTGTGAGATTTGCATTAAATTCAAGTTTTTCCAAAAACTGTGAAAACAGTTTTGAAATTTCGCACAGTGCCTCAACCGAAAACTCTGGCTCAACATTTTTTAGGTCTTTTTTGTACGGCGTCAGTCTGACAAGTTCCTCGCTTTCGCACTTCATCTTTATGATGTCCTCAATCGCCAGCCCCATCACCTTGAAGATGATGTCAAAAAAGCCCTGATATTCCAAAAATGTCTTGGAATATTTGATGACTTGCTTGCTGGATTTAAGTTCGGTTATAAGCCCAACAGCAAACTTTGCAATCTGCGACAAACTTTCATTTTTTGCAAGTGCCAAAGTCCTTCCGGGATAGCCATCTCCCAAAATGCACGCCAAATCGTCCAGACAAATCTTGCCCATCTCCTCTTGCGAAAGAGGATTTATTTTTATTTTGTCGCACCTCGACTTTATCGTGGGCAACACACGCTCCTCACTTTTTGCACTTATCAAAAAATAGACATTTGCAGGGGGCTCTTCCAAAACCTTTAAAAGTTTGTTTTGTGCCTCCTCGGTGGAGACGTCGATGTTGTTTATCAGAAAGACCTTTTTGGAAAGATTGACAGGCTTTACAAAACTTTCTGCAACAATTTCATTTGCGTCTGCCACAAGCAACTTTTGTCCATTTTTTGGATATGTCTTAATGTCCAAGTCCACACCACTTTCAACGCGGACAAATTCGGCACTTTGCTCGTTGAACATATCAAAAGTTGGATATTCCAAAAGGAGGGCTGCCAAAATCAAAACATGTGAAGATGTCAGTTCGTCCTCGCAGAAAAACAACATGGAATTGGCCAAAAGGTTGTCCTTTTTCTTTTCCATCAAATCAATAAAAAATTTTTGTTTTTTGACAACTTCTGATAAATTCATAAGGAAATTTTATCACAAAACCAACAAAAAATCAACAAATTGCCCCTCAATAAAAAATCTCCAAAACGGAGATTTATTGTTTTTTGTTTTTGACAACAACTTTTTCGATGAGTTTGTAAAGTTCGCCAATAAAAATGATGGAAACAGAAAAGCCCAAGACGATTGCCCAGCAAAGCCAATCCAAATTTGTCAGTTTGAGGACTTTGCCAAAGTTTGTGAAAATCATAAGGCAAAGCAGTCCAAACCCAACCCCAAGCGAAATGTCAAAAAATTTGTTTTTGAAGGGGTTTGTCTTGAAACAAAAATCCTTTGAGCGAGCAGTGAACATATAAAACAGTTGTATCAAATTAAGTGTGTAGAACGCCATGGTGACCGCAACTTGTTGTGAGTATAAAAATAGCCCAAACAGATATGCACCCATCGTCAAAATTGTTTGAATTGCCCCCAAAACTATTATGCTCACTCCAACGCCATTTCCAAACAGCCCATCTGTCTTTTTTCTCGGCTTTTCAAGCATCACTTCCTTCTCAACGGGCTCAACTCCAAGCGCAATGGCGGGCAGGCTGTCTGTGATGAGGTTGACAAACAAAATCTGCACCGGCAGAAGAAAGATGTTTCCAGGAAAGATTATTGTGATGAAAAACAGCGCCAAGATTTCCGCCATGTTTGCCGAAAACAGATATTTTATCGTCTTTTGTATGTTGCTGTAAATCTTTCTGCCCTCTTCCACCGCAACAACTATTGTGGCAAAGTTGTCATCAGTAATCAAAATGTCGGCGACATCTTTTGTGACATCAGTTCCTGTCTTGCCCATGCCAATTCCTATGTCTGCCTTTTTTAAACTTGGAGCATCGTTTACGCCGTCACCCGTCATGGCGACGATGTGCCCATTTTTCTGCAGCGCCTCAACAATCCTCACCTTGTGCGCTGGGCTGACGCGTGCAAACACACTCTTTTTTTCAACAATCTTCAAAAAGTCAGAGTCGTCAAGTTTGTCAATCTCTTCGCCGGACATAACCTCCGACAGACTTTGCACAATTCCAACTTTTTTTGCAATGGCAAAAGCGGTGTCTTTATAGTCGCCAGTAATCATAACAGGACGCATACCCGCCTTTCTGCATTTTTTGACCGCACTTTCAATTTCTTTTCGAGGTGGGTCTTGAAGCCCACACAGCCCAAGAAAGACAAACTCCTCTTCCAAAATCTTTTTGCCGCCTTGTTTTTTGAAGGCAAACCCAATCACCCTGAGGGCTTTTTCGCACATCAAAGAATTTTTTTGCAATATCTGTCTTTTTGTGTTTTCATCAAGCGGCAAAATCTGTCCATCCTTCAAATAGGAAGTGCATTTTGGCAAAATTCTGTCAAGAGCACCCTTCATGAAACAGACGTTTTCTCCGTCCACATTGTTTAGGGTTGTCATCAACTTTCTTTCAGAGTTAAATGCCACCTCGTCCAACCTTGGATGGCGTTTGTCTGCTTGTTGTTTATCAACGCCCATGCCCTTTGCATACTCGGCAAGCGCAACCTCTGTGGAGCCGCCTTGAAAACCATTTTTCCCAATCTTACAATCGTTGCAAAGCACCATACAATTTAAAAAAATGTCAAAATTTGGGCTTTTTTTGTCAAAAAAAGTGAAAATTTCCATCGTTTTCATCTTATTTTGTGTAATTGTGCCCGTTTTGTCCGAACAAACAACATCGCATGCCCCCAAAGTTTCCACGGCGTGCATACGCTTTACTATTGCCCGCTGCTTTGAGAGTTTTGCTATGCCCAAACTCATGATTATTGTGATTACTGCTGGCATGCTTTCAGGAATTGCCGCAACCGAAATTGCCACGGCTGTCAAAAATGCTTGCAAGACATGTGCTGGGTCTGAAATCACCTCCAAAACAAACGTCACGCTTGCCACAAGCAAAATCAGATATGTTAAAACCTTGCCCACTCCTTGAATATTTTTTTGAAGAGGTGTGAGTTCCTTTTTTGTTTCCTTCAAACTCTCGGCAATTCGTCCAATCTCACTCTCTCTGCCAATTCCAACCACAACGCCCTGCCCGTGACCGCTTTCCACGATACTTGAGCCATATGCCATGTTTTTTCTGTCCGCCAGTGGCACTTCGGTGCTGTAAACTATGTCCTTGTGCTTTTCAACAGGCTCGCTCTCGCCGGTCAAGGACGCCTCGCTGATTTTCAAATTTGAAGTTTCAATAAGCCTTAAGTCCGCAGGAACAATGCATCCCGAACTTAAAACCACAACATCTCCATGAACAAGTTGTGTGTTTTTGATTTTGCAAACCTTGCCATCTCGCAAAACAGTGGTCTCTGGCTCGGTCATATTTTTCAGACTCTCAATGGCTTTCTCGCTCTTTCGCTCCTGAAACACTCCAAACAGTGCGTTCATGACGACAATTCCAAGAATAATTGCACCATCAACAATCTCGCTGCTTGTGCCCTCCAATAAGCCAATGACAACAGAAATAATCCCGGAGACAAGCAAGACCAAAACCATCAAATCTTTGATTTGTGCAAAGAATTTTGACAAAAAACTCTGTTTTTTCGCACTTTTAATCAAAAGTTTTTGACTTTCTGGCAATCTTGCCAAAACCTTTTCTTCGCTGAGCCCATCGGTGCTGGTGTCATATTCTATAAAAATTTCTTCAACAGATTTGCAACAGTCTTTCATAGATTTTATTTTATTTTTCTAACACTGAAAAATATGAATAAATTTAGACAATAAACAAACTGACAATGGCGATTAACAACAAGTATGCTGAAAAGTAGTGCAATTTAGATTTTTTCGTCATGTTGAGCATAAATTTGATTGCAAAAATCCCCACGACAAACGCCGTCACAAATGACAGAGTCACGGCAAGAGGATTGAAGTTTAAAACCGATTTGCTTGTGGCAAGTTCGAATATCTCCATCACCATCGACAGCAATATGATTGGAATTGACATCAAAAAAGAAAACTTTGCCACTTCTTTTTCCTCTCCGCCGGCGGCAAGTCCTGCCCCAACGGTTGAGCCAGAGCGAGAAATGCCCGGGAATACAGCAAAGCCTTGTGCTATGCCCATGATTATTGCCTTTTTTGTGTCCATTGGGCTTTGCACCTTTTTCTTTGATTTTCTTTGGCAAAAGCACAGCAGCACCGCCGTGAACAAGAAACATATTGGCAAAAAGTCGCCTACAAAAGATAACTTGACAAGCGGCATCAAAATCAGCACAATCACACAAGTTGGAATTGTGGCAACAGCCAGATTTATTGTCTGCTTTGAAAACGGATGACAAATCATCTGCCAAACATCCTTGTGAAAGACGACCAAAATTGAAAAGAGTGTTGCAACATGCAACAAAATGCTGATGAAAAGGCTTTCCTCAATTCCAAACAAATTTGTCAGTAAAACCAAGTGTCCTGAGGAAGAAACCGGCAAAAACTCTGTCAGACCTTGCACCAGCCCCAAAATAAATAAAGCAAGAAACATAAAATCTCCTTGCTTTATTATATTTTTGGATTTTGCTGTTTATCAGTGTTTTGCCAATTCCTCTCTTGTCTTCTTGCGTTTTCTTGCAACATAAATTGCAACCAACAAGAGGATTATCAGCGCAAGCCCAACACCAATGATAAGATATATATACCACTTTGATGTTGTTTTTTCTGCAAAACTTGCATTTGCCCCCAGGCATCCAAACAGTCCTGACTGATGTAATTCTTTATAGAAGAGGTCGTTATATATTCCGCTCACTGTGTGACCATTGAAGTTAAACGTGCCATTAAATGGGTTTTCTTCAGTTCCCATTGGCGTCCAATACTTTTCTGAGATGTTTATGTTTGCCATAAGGATGTATGAAGCATTTGAATACTTTCTGCCATTTGAAGCAAATTCTCCATTGTTCACCAACTTCATCATCAAAATCAAATCATCAACCGAGCCAATTCTGTATGGGTCATCCCTTGTGCCTGCGCCATCAAAGTGTGTGGTTTCCAAAACATTGTCAGCCCACAACAACCTTGAATATGTGACGGATATTGCAAGAGTTCCCTCAATATAGTTGTCGTAGATGAAGTTTGCAGAGATGACTATTGTGTCGCCTTGCAAGAAGTTTTCATCCTCATAAACTTGCCCCTTGTTTGAAACAACAAGTCGTGTGATTTGATATCTTTGATTTGTCACAACGCCCAAAACGATGTCTCCCTGATTTGATGGTGCAACAAAGTTTGTCACTCTGTTTCCGTTGTAGGTGATGTAGCCGGCAAGGTTTACATTGTTGTCGTCCGTTGCCGAATCCAAAACTTCGTCCATTTCGCTTGTGATGAAGATTGACAATCTTTCCGTCACAAACAGAGGGTTGATTGTGATTGCAGAAACATATTCTGGCAAAATTGTAAACTCAAAATATTGATATTGGCGACCGCCTTGGTTGTCATAGCCCTTATAAGAAATTTGGTCTAAGTGTGTCAGGCTTGTGTCTGGCATGATTATTTGCCAATCCACGCCACAGTTTGGAGAAATTGCAACCATCAGCCTCAACCTGTCGCCAACATGCACATTGGTTCTTATAGGATTGTCAATCGAGCCCAAATTGCTGTTGTCATAGTCAAATCTTGTAAGTCTTGTAATCTGTCCGTTTTTGTTGTCATAACTGAAGTTTACAAGCACATCTTTGCCGACAAATTCCAATCTCAAAGACAACTGTCTGTTTGCCATAGGTGTGATGGTGTAAACAGGGCTTGATGATGGTCTGCCGGTCATTGGATAGGTGCTCCAACTGCTGAACTGATAGCCATCCTCGGCTGTTGCAGTGACTGTCACACTCTTGTTTGGGTCATAATAGTGCTGTCTGTTTAATGCCTCTGCCAAACTGCCAAGTTCATATCCATCTTGCGACAATTCAAAACTTCCTTTTCCGCCAAAGATTTGAACATCAATCTGTCTGAAATACCACATCTCAACCTGACACTCTGCGTATGGGTCTGCCTCGTCAGAAATCCAAGGCACATTGTTTGGTATTGCGTAGTCCGAACTGTCTATGATTGTCCAATCCATCTCGCCCGGTCTGCGCTGGCGAATAATCATCTTATAGAAGATGTAGCCGGGAATTTCTGGGCCAACAAATCTGATGTCTGTGCCATAGGCAACTTCAATGCTCATTGGCTCTGTGAAATAATACCAAGAGTTGTAAACATCCACGCCAGAAATCATGTCTTTTGCGGTGTAATTTGTTTCGATTGAGGTGTTAAACGAGAAGGTGATTCTTGTCTTTAAATATGACATATACAGATACAACGAAATTTGAATTGTTCCGTTTGGCAAGACTTGTGCGTTTTCGTCCAAAACA
Organism: uncultured Clostridia bacterium; assembly: GCA_947631485.1. Taxonomy (GTDB): domain Bacteria; phylum Bacillota; class Clostridia; order Christensenellales; family UBA1242; genus Caccovivens. The sequence goes on from CANRLJ010000006.1 coordinate 9,547, forward strand.
TATCTTGTTGGAGTGATTGAGTTTAATGTGTATCCACTTTCAAGCCAAAAGCCAACAAACATAAGATCTGAGTTGATGTATTGTCTGCCTGCTCCGTTTTCTCTTGTGAAGTAGCCTTGGAAGACATAGTTTGTTCTTCTGACAGAGAGTTTTGCTTGATCTTCAAGTGAAAGTTCTTGCTCGGTGTAGAATTTCATTGTCTTTTCCAACAAGACTTCATCTCCATCCTTAAACAAAACGGAATATGTTGTTGGAACAAGCACCAATTTGATTTTGTTTACTTCCAAGAAGTCAGAAACTTCAAATGTCACTTTTCCTGTGAAGCCGGAATTTTCGATGCTCATTGTCTCGTATGTAATTCCTTCCAAGCCATCCACAATGATGTTGTATTCATCAATAACTCTGCCGTCCGAAAGGACAAATGTGAAGCCAACTCGGATGTAGGCAACAACCTTAAATCTTGTTCCGGTGTAGCCCGTCACTCTGATTGACGCACTTTCATTGTTTGATGTCCAAACTCTGTTTGCAAACTGTCCATCAATCTCAACATCGAAGATTCCTCCATCAACATCAAAGTCCTCGCCGGTCTCTTGGCTGACAAACGAAAGGTCAACAAAGTTTAATTGAGATGTGAAGATGACATTTATGTCAATTTGAGGCGTGTCTGACAGCATGGTGACAATCATATACAGCAGCCCGTCATCCTCTTCATATTCCGCCTTGATTATTCCCACAGGTCCAAGCGCCTCTATTCTGCTGAGCAGATATCCGCGTTTTTGAACATTGACATACAGTTCAAATGTGTTGTTGATGTTTGAAATAACGGTGAATCTTGAGTGAGACTTCAAACTGCCCCCAACAAAGTCATAATTGCTGTAATGTGTGCTTGTGCCGTTGATGTAGCCAAAGCGGTTTACAACCTGATCTTGGCTTCTTATTTCCATATATCCAACAGGGTCTTCTTGGTCGTCGTCTGAAATGTCGCCGTCAATGTCGATTAGGGATTTGAAGTTCAGGTTTATTGTCTGAGTCTCCAAGATGACATAAACATGGGTTATGCTTGAAGCAAGTTGGCTGCCCGCAATGGTGAACACAACCTTTCCATCCTCACTTCCTGCATAGCCGCTGTAAGCGACAACAAAGTTTCCGTCAAGGAAATATCCAAATCCGACAAAGTCATAGCCCTCTGGCAACTGGTAATGAAGTTCAGTTGTGTTTATGTTGTAGATTGCGGTGTATTGTGCCTGAGCCTCGCCGGCAAGAAGTTCGTCATCGCTGTCATAGAACAATCCGCCTTGGTCAAATGTGGTGTATGTTTCACGCTCATCAAGTTCGCCATCCGTTTCAAAGAATTGTTCGTTGTGCAAAACTGTGGCAAACCAAATCATGTATGTTCCGCGTTCGGAGAATATTGCATACAAGGTCTGCGTGCCGGTTACAAGATATTCAAATGTTTCCGATGTGTCAATTGGAGCGGATGAAAATTCTTCCCTCCAGCCCTCAAATTCAAAACCGGATGCAGTTGTCACAGAAAGTGTTGCATATGTGTTGTATTCAACCTCGGCACTGCCAACAGTTCCGTTTACGGAGGCAGTGTTGAATTGAACATCTGGCACCAATTCTGACTGGCTGTTGTAGGACAAAACTTGAACAGTCAACACAAACTTCTGTCTGGTTGCTTTGATTGACACTGTGCCATCTGTAGTTGCGCCTGAAAGCACAAAGCAAACATAGTCTGAAAGTGCGCCTTCGCCAAAACTGTCCTCCACTGTCACGCCTTGTGCAACAATGTCGCCAAGTGAATATGTGAAGCCATAGGCAAATTTCACATAGAAGGTGTATTCGTCCTCCGTGCCAACAAAGAAGTCTGTTGGATTGGACAAATATTCTGCACCATGTCCTGCGCCGTCAAAATACAACTGCTCGATTTGTTCAAGGTTTAGTTCTTCCTCTGGGTCGAGGAAGGAAACGGTTATTTTGTTTTGTCTGGTGGTGACAACAAATGTAAACGTAAGGTCAGTCTTGATGCCTGTCACCCAAAGTGTTAGGACATTTCTTGTTTCGTTGAGGTCTGGCGTCCTGTTCAGATTGTTGGTCTCTGGATTTCCATCAACAGCAACTTCGGTGGATATTTCATAACCCTCAACTGTGGTTGCCACAATCCTAAATGACACATCACTTTCAACCTTAAATGTGTTGCCCATCAAATCCGTTTGTTCGTTGTTCACATACACAACAAATGACGAGATGTGTTCGTCGGTTGTCAAAGTGACAGTGTTTTCACGCTTTTCTATTGGCACGGTGAACGTCAAATAGCTTTCCTCTTCATCGTTTGCAGGAACGACAAATTGTATTCTCACATTGCCTCCGTCCTCTCCCAAAACGGTGAATCCTTCTGCCCAGCCAGAGCCAACTTTATATCCAAGCGATGGTGAAACGGTGAAGATGATGGCCTTTTGATATTCTGCTGCCAAAATCTCATATCCGCCGCCATAGACTTGTGTGTGCAATCCGTCATCGTCATTAAATGTTATTGTGGCATTTGTGACTTCAAGTCGGATGTTTATCTTTTGCTTTTCCCAAACAGCATAAAGCGAATAGCCTTCTGTCTTTGAAACCACGCTGTCGCCAACAATGGTCTCTCCAAAACCGTCTCTTGCTGTGTTCCATCCTGTGAAGTTGTAGCCCGAATTTCCTTTTATCTTATCCAGCCACTCAGGTGCACTGTTAAATGTTTCGCCAAAATCGACATCAAACGAAACGGTCTGTTCTTCCTCGCCAAAGTTGTAATAGAGTGTCACATGCACAGGAACGGCCTTAAATGTTGCCACAAAGACAAGCGAATAGTCTTCTCTTGCAGCGACACTTGGCAAGATGTCAGAAAGTTTTGTTGCTGCAAATTGGTCGGTGCTGTAACTGCCAAGAGCTTGAAGCACATGTCCTTCGCTGCTTATTGTTGCAAAATCAACAAGGGTTTGCAGTGTGTTTTCACCCAAAGCAAAATAGTCCGTTGTGAAAGTCCAAATATGAGAGTCGTTTTGTCGGACAAAGTCTTCACTTAAAATTTCGGCGGTTTCGCAAGAGGACAAGTCAAGCGAAATCTGAACGCGTTTAACTGAAAATCTCAGATTTATTTCATATGCCTCTTGCACATGCAAAACTTCCAAAACTGTGGTTTGTATGGTGAAGTTGCTGTCAGACGTCACCCTGTTGGAGCCAATATAGAAGCCCTCGAAGTTGCAGTTTTCGTCTTTAATTTGATATGCAACTCGCAAGAAGTAATTGTAAACAACAGGTATGCTTTGAGATTGTCCCACAAGTCCGTTCATCTGCAAGCCACTTGAAGTTTCTCCAAAACCATATTGCACTTCGACAAAATCATAATTGGCAACAAATGGATTTCCCTCCTCTTGTTGTGTTTCAAAAGGATTTCCATTTTCGTCAACGATATTTATTCTCACATCATAAGAATTTGGATTCCATTTTGCTTCAAAAACAAAGGTTGGGTTGTGACCGGTCAAATATTGTGGAGCAAGATAGTTATAGCCAAACAGATTTTCCTCTTCCCTGAGGAGTTTGTCCAAAAATTCGACCGTAAGGCTGTCATTTTCCACTCTAACTGCAAATATTCCATCTTCATAATTGGTCTGCATCTTTGAGGTGTATTCAACAAGCAGATTGTATTTTGCAGAGCCCTGAACAGCCTCAAAGTTGATGAACCAACCATCAAATGCGTGTCCTGCCTTTCCTGTGACAACCGAAGGGAAAACAACACTTTCGGTTGTGTTTTGAGTCAGGTTTCCGTTTGAAAATGGGAAGTTTATTGTGAAGTCAGAAATGCTTTCTCCATTTTGATTTTGTATCGCATCGCCAACCGCCTGTTTCGCATCAAACTCAATCCTAACTTTAACCGCATTTATTGTTCCAAAATATGAATTTTCAATGTCGGTTGTGTCGTAGTTTTCAAGGTCAGCCCCCTCAAATGTGAACACGATTGGGATATGGCTTCCGTTTGCACTTGTTTGATATGTCACATTTGTCAAAGTGACAATATCCCCAGGCAAGATTGTGTCTATATTAAACTTAAACGACCCATCTGCGTTTTTGAAATCCACTTTGTCGGTGTCATCAAAACGCTTTGTGAAGATGCTTTCCAAACTTATGCCATCTTTTGGAGACAACGTGAGTTTTGCTGGCTGAACATCAACAAATGCCGAAGATACATCCTTTGCAATCACTCCATCAATGCTGTATTGCAAAGCAAAGTCGTCACATTTGGTGATGTAAACTCTGACATTGTGTTGTCCAACTTTCAGGAAGTTGGCATTTGAAATTCTTTGGCTGTCAACCCTGATTGCAATGTCAAATCTGTCCTTATGATTTTGCAGATAGCCCTCAAAATCCACAAAGTGGTCTGGAACTTGATATGAAAACCTCAAATCTTCGTTGTTTGCTATTGCGCCATATGTGTAAACCAAATCCGTGCTGCTTATTTGTATTGTCAATGTGGCTTGTGTGATTCTTCCTGTCACGCCCTCCAAATTCAAGTTGTAGTTTCTGCTTTCGGCAGTGTCAAGGATTTCACCAACAACACTGTAGTCTCCCTCGGAATTTACATATTGAGCAATGTCTTCGCCGTCATACATTGTCAGAGAGAATCTGAAACTGTCGCCCTCAACCAATCCGTCCAGCATCTCAACTGACTGCTCTCTGGTGTAGGTATATTGTGCCTTGCCATTGTTAAATTCTGCCCTAAACACCTTGTCTGTGCCTTTCAAAGTGACATTTCTCTTTGTTATGACAAGTGTGAAGCAGTTGGTCATGTTGGACAAGCCAATTTTTATGCTCTTTGAATAGTTTGTTGCCGATGTGCCCTCCGACCTCATCCTGTATGAGCCGACATTTTGTCTGATTTCGCCCTCATATTTTATTGTGGATGTGAAGCCATCAACCTTTCCGTCATACTTTGTGTATGTTCTGTAATCCTCTGTTGTATAGAAGTTTAAAACAAATGTCTTCACACTTCTTCCGTCACTGCTTGTGATGACAAGTGCATAACCCTCGTCTGCATTTCCTCCGATGCCAAGCGAAGTGTAGAGTTTTCCATCATATTCAATTGTGATATTTCCGGTGTATTCGTCAGCCGAGACCTCGTCTTCAGTGCTTGCCAAAACATACAAAGGCATGTCTGATGGAATAATTCTGTATGCGCCCTCAACACTTGTGTCGCCGTTAAATGTGCCGTCAACTTCCTTTGCCACAACATAGTCGTTGCTGTAAGTCTCATCGGTCTTGACGCTTGCATCTGTGATTCGATAGTATCCAACCGTGCCGCCTGACTGTCTTGTCAGCATCAGTGTGATTGTTTCATTTAATGCAGTGCGGTAGGTGTGTTCAAACACATTGTTTTCTGTTTGCTGTGAGCCGACAACTGCTGTGATTTGCCCTGATGTTGTGAAAGTCAAATTGATTGTTCTTGCACTGACAACAAAGTTTGAAATTGTCATTGTTTGAATATCATAGTTTCTTGTCTCTTCATCAACTGCCTCAAAAGTCAAAACATATGACCCTGCATGCAAGAAGTTGTTTTCG
>CANRLJ010000007.1 GCA_947631485.1 uncultured Clostridia bacterium
AACTTTGCGTATTTGATGCAGAAACATCCCGACTCAAAAGATTTGATTAAAGATGTCCTGATGATGGGCGGAGCACCTTATGGAATAAAATCAAATCCAAAACACAACTCCTTCAACATCCGAACAGACACTCCTGCCTTCAAATACACCATAGATTCTGGGCTGCCAATAGTGATGGTTCCATCAAGCATTGGAAGAGACCAAGGCCATTTCACCGAACAACAGGTGGAACAATTAAAAAACACAAACGATGTCGGAAGATTTTTGGCAAAGACCTTTGAAACATATTGGGAGCCAAATTATGACGACAGAAGAATTGCCACAAACGACATTTCTGCAATCTACTATCTCACCCACCCACTGCTTTACAAGACAAAAAGGGCGGACATAGAACTTGTTGTAAAGACCGGGCAAACAATCGCCCACAACAACAGAAAAGGGCAGTTTAAGATTGTCGTTGGACTGAGACGAAAGAGATTTCAAAAGATGCTGTTCAAAAAACTCGAAGAGATGAACGACATCACTTTGCCAGAAATCCACTCTCCAGCAAGACTGAAACCCATAAAACATGTGGCTGCAAAAAAAACAGCCAAAAAGTCCACAAAACGCACAACAAAAAAGGCAAACGACACAACAAAAACGAGGCAGTAAATCACGGCCTCTTATTTTATTATGTTTATTATCTTGTTTGGAATATAAATCAATTTTTTCACTTCAAAACCCTCTGTGAGTTTTGGATAGTTTTGCCTTAAATATTCCAGCACCTCATCTTGATTTAGGTCTCTCTTAATCGAAACAACCTTTGCAAGTTTTCCATTTACCTGCACAGGAATTTGAATCACGTCCTCCACCAAATATTTTTCATCATATTTTGGCCAAGAATCATCCAAAATTTCAGCGTGGAAAACTCTTTCATAAATTTCACTTGTGATATGTGGTGCCAAAGGATTGAGAAGAAGCAGAAAATCACGAAGTTCTTGTTTTGTGATAAATCCGTCATCACGCACTTTTTTGATGAAAATCATCAGTGCCGAAATTATGGTGTTAAGTTTGAGGTTTTCATAATCCTCTCCCACCTTCTTAATCAATCGATTAAGTTCAAAGATATGTTCTTTGCTTATCTCGTCGCCCTTAACCATGTCTTGAAGTGCCCAAACCCTGTCAAGAAATGTGGTGATTCCTGTTATGCCGTCATAAGTCCAAGGTGTGTTGTCCTCATAGCCGCCCAAAAAGTGAACATGCAGCCTTGCAGCATCCACGCCATATTTGTCGATGACCTCCATTGGTGAAACGCCATTTGTGGAACTTTTGCTCATCTTTTTGCCTGTATCATCCAAAATCAAACCGCTGCCCATCTTTCGCAAAAATGGGTCGCGTGTTGGCACTGCACCGATGTCATACAAAAAGTTCTGCCAGAAAAATGCATAAAGCACGTGACGAGTGATATGCTCCGTTCCGCCAGTGTAACAATCCACACTTCCCCAATATTTAAGTTTGTCAAAGTCGGCAAGGGCCTTGTCGTTGTGTGGGTCACAATATCTCAGCCAATACCAACTGCTGCCAGCCCAGTTTGGCATGGTGTCGGTTTCACGCTTGGCGTCTCTTCCACACTTAGGACATTTGCAATTCACAAAGTCGGTTATTTTTGATATTGGACTGTCGCCGTTTTTGTTTGGCAAATAATCCTTTGTTTCAGGCAAAATCAAAGGCAAATCGGCTTCATCAAGAGGCACAATGCCACAATGGTCACAAAAGACAACAGGAAATGGCTCTCCCCAATAGCGCTGTCTGTTAAAACTCCAATCCTGCATTTTATAGTTTGTGGTCTTTTTGCCAACGCCCAAAGAAATGACCTTTTCGGCAATCTTTTTCTTGGCTGTTTTCACATCAAGCCCAGTAAACTCAGCAGAATTCAACATTTTGTAGTTTTTTTCAAGATATTCCTTCTTCTCAACGGCATGTTTCGAACAATCTCCTTCAATGACCTGCACCATAGGAATATCAAAAGCCTTGGCAAACTCAAAGTCGCGTTGGTCATGAGAAGGAACAGCCATAACCGCCCCAGAGCCATAGCCTGCAAGCACAAAATCTGCAACATAAATTGTCACTTTCTTGCCGTTTACAGGATTGATTGCAAACAACCCTTCAAGCACGCAACCCGTCTTTTCCTTTTGATCAGACAGTCTGTCAAACTCGCTTCTGAGTGCCGTCTTTTTACGATATGCCAAAACATCCTTAAAGTTTTTTATGTTGTTTTTAAGGTTGTCCACAAGTTTGTTTTCTGGAGCAAGCACCATAAATGTGATGCCATAGATTGTTTCGATGCAGGTTGTGAAAATGTCAAATGTGCCCAATTTTTTGTTGTTTTCGTCCACAACATCAAAGGAAACTTGCATGCCCTCGCTCTTTCCAATCCAATTTCTTTGTGCTTCTTTAAGGCTTTCCGCCATGTCTATGCGGTCGATGTTTCCAAGCATCTGTTCGCAATAGTCACGCATCTTCAAAAACCAAACATTGCGTTCCTTCTGAACAACATCCCCGCCGCAACGGTCGCATTTTCCACCCTGGCTGTCCTCGTTTGAAAGGACAGTCTGGCAATTTGGACAGAAGTTCACAACGCCCCTCTGTTTGTATGCCTTTCCATGCTTTAACAGTTGCAGAAAAATCCATTGTGTCCATTTGTAATACTCTGGGTCACTTGTGCAGATGGTGCGGTCATAATCAAACGACATGCCAAGTTTCTTAAACTGTTCTTCAAAGCGTTTCATGCCATCTCGCACAAACTCATGAGGGTCTGTGCCTTTCTTTATTGCCGCATTTTCAGCAGGCAAACCAAAAGCATCTCCCCCAATAGGAAACAACACGTTAAAGCCATTTAATCTCTTGTAACGCGCAAGAGCATCGGCAGGAATTGTGCCTTTCATATGTCCCATATGAAGGTTTCCGCCGCTGACATTTGGAAACTCATACAAAATATAATATTTTGGCTTTGTAGGGTGAAAATCAACCGCTTTGAAGGTGTTGTCTTTAAACCACTTGTCCTGCCATTTTTTCTCAATAGAAACAAAATCGTAATTCATAAAATCCTCGAATAAAAAAACTTGTTTACATTGTAGCAAACAAGTTTATTTTTTGTCAAGAAAATTATTCTTTTTTCCTTATCAGCCCCAACACCGAACTCATCGCGATGAGAAGCAGTGCTGGCACATAGGTGTAGAAGGCAATGTTGTATGTGAAGAAAAACTCAACAATCTTGCCGGAAAGGTTGAACAGCAGGAAGCCCTCATAAACCATGCCGGTGATGAAGTTGCTTGCCAAAAGCACAAACATGCCCAAAGCCAAGAGCCAACTTGTCTTGAAGTGGAACAAAAACTCTAGGAAGGAAACAAAGAGGTTTGCAAAGCACATAAGGGCAATAAGTTCGACCGTTCCGATTGTGTAATACTCTGGCATCACAAAATAAACCACAAGACACAAAGCAACTCGCAAGGCGATGTTGATTACTTTTGCAGCGATGCTGCCATTTAGCACAAGCGAATAGACAAAATAGAAGAACTGTGCCCCACAAAGCACACCCAAGGCAATAATCAAAAAGTTTTCGGTGAGATTTGCGATGTTATACAAAAGAAAATAGTCAGCGGCTGCCGTGGCTGCAAGCCCCAAAGAAATCAAATAGGTGGACGATTTAAAACTTACAAGCACCAAAGACAGCACGCAACAACCAATCACGCAAGACCAAGACAAGATGTTGTTTTTCAAATCTCCCTTGATGCAAACATACACAAAAAGACCGAGTATGCCACCCGCCAAAAGCAGTGACAACAACAGCCTAATCAAATTGAAACCTTTAATCTTCATAATGCTATTATATCACACAAATCGACAAATACCAAACAAATTTGACATCAAAATAAATTAAATGGCATCTTTTCTCAGTTATTTTCGGTTTTGTCGGTTGCTTGTGCCAAATATTCGTAGTAGTCATAAATCAAATTGTTTAAATCAGCAACAATTCCTCTTATGTTTTTAAATTTCTTGGAAACATAATTAAGCCCAATCACAAGCCCATTTACAACCATCAAATCCTTTTTCTCACATGCCTTGATGATTGAATTTGTGACAAATTCCACATCATCCAACACATCTGTTCTCTTCTTTTCAAATTTCAACACAGACAGCACCTGATTGCAACTCTTCACAACCTCTGCCAACAATTCAGATAGGTGTGGAAATTCCTCTTCCACAACCGTCTCCTCAACAACAGGCTTTGGTGCTGCTTTTTCTGCCTCTTCCTCTTGTTTCAATATGTCATCTGCAGTCAAATTTGATTTAAGTTCAAATATTTTGCAGATGCTGTCTCTAAATGGTTTTACAATTTTGTCGAGGAAGTTTTGCATTGGTGTCAGTTTGCTGTCCTGAAAATATGTCTCCAAAAATTGATTTGTGTTTAGTTTTTCATTTATCAAATCGTTGAAGATAGACACGCAAAGAGCCAGCCTCTTTTCGTCCTCACTTGGCAAAGCCAGCCTGACCACACCCGACTTTTTGTCAATGGAAAAAGCCTTTGAAAACTCAGTTTCTTCGTCAAAGTCCTGCAAGCAGTCGGCCAACAACTCCAAAATATCTTCGCTGTTTGTCATAACTGCAAGAAATTTGTCAAGTCTTTTGTTTAAGTCCAAGAATTTGCCTGTCAAAACATCATTGCAAGCCACAACAAATCTTTCCACATCAAGAATATTGGTTGCCTCCATAAAACCTCCACTACGAACATTTTAACATAAATGAATAAAAAAACAAATAAATTTGCAAACAAGCATAAAAAAATTGATTTTTTCAGAAATAAATGATAAAATTTCAGAAAGGAAACGCAAATGGATTATGATGCAGTCACAAACAAATTGATAATATTGTTCTGTCTGGACAAAATGGAGATGCCCCTGACAGAAAATTCTATCATTGAAATATGCTCAGTGAAAAACAACTGGATAAACTATATGGACTGTCTGGATTTGTTGTATCAGTTGTCAGAGGCAAAACTCATCTACAAAACAGAGTGCAAAGAAGGCGAAATGCGCTACAGCCTCACCTTTGAAGGAAGGGATTGCCTGTCATATTTCTATAAACGAATACCAAACAACTTGAGAGACGCCATAACAGAATACAGCAAAGCCAACAGACTGACAATCAAACAATCGCAAGAGTATTATGCAAACTACACAGATGCGGATGATGGCTCATATCTTGTCACAATGCGAATATATGAAAGCCTAATCTCCACCCCGCTTTTTGAGATAAATGTCAAAGCCCCAACGCGACAATCTGCAGAAGAGGCTTGCAAGAAATGGCGACAATCCGCACCAAATGTCTATGAATATATTTTCGACAATTTGATAAACACAGACTAGAAATAACACACAAAATATGGTGTATTATGCATTGCATACCACACAACAAGTTGTGCAGTTCAAATATTTGAGAGGGTCGACATAAACTTGTTGACTTTTTTGTTGTGTTTTGATATAATAACTCTATGAGTGAAGATAATATTGTCTTAGATGTAAAAAATCTTTCTGTTTTAATCAAGGATCGTTTCCTTGTAAAAAATGTCTATCTGCAAGTGCACTCTGGCGAGTGCATAGGTGTTATTGGCGAAGCAAAATCAGGAAAAACAAGCCTGATTAAAGCGGTTTCTGGCACGCTTCCAATCAGCCCGGGACAAGTTGTATTTTTGGGACAAGACATATATTCAAACAAAAAAGTTTTGACAAAGGTCAGCACGTGCTTTGACCCTCCTGTTTTCTTCAAATATCAGTCAGTTTATGAAAACATGAAATATGTTGCAATGCTAAATCCAAACTTCAGCAAAGAAAAGATAATCGACATCCTGAAAAAGTTTGGTCTGGAAAAAAAGATTAAGACAAAAGTTCTTTTCTTGTCCTACTATGAAAAAAAACTGATGTCCCTTGCCCTTGGCTTTATGACAAAGCCAAAACTTTTGTTGCTTGACGAACCTTTCAAAAACATGCCAAAATCACACTTAAACACAATAAAAGAATACATCCAAGAGGTCAGGAAAAACGGGACAGCAATCATCATCACCTCAAACAACATAGAATCCCTTGACGAACAATGCGACCGATATATCTTCATGGAAAGCAGAGAGATAAAAAACATCCTCACACAAGGCGAAATAAACAAATTCACAAGTGGAACAACCTTTGCCTATGTGAAAGTCAAATATCCTCACTATGTTGGCAGACTGATAATGGACAACTTCTTTTTGAAGGTCAAAATCCTAAACAGAAAGGTGCTTTTTGAGGCTGACGAAAAAACAACAGCACAAATCGTCAGACACCTGACAAAACAAAATCTTGCAGTTTACAGTGCTGGATATATAAACAAAAAGGCGGACATAATCTTTGCCAACCTTACCCCTTATTTCAAGGAGGAAGCCGGGGCGTGAAGAAGATTTTTCAAATAGCAATCTATGACTTTAAGCGTCTGATAGCAAACCCATACACAATCACCACCATGATTGCGGTTTTTATCGCACTCATAATTTGGAGCTCTTGCGTAAAAATCCCAACCGCCCCTGTCTATAAGGCAAATCTGACCGGAGCAACGGTTGCAGAAGTGTATGCCGACTTCAAATCAAACAATGCCGAGCGAGACACTCAAAACAAACTGGATGGATATTTGAGAGACGCAAATTTGTATATTGAAAACATGCAAAAGACCACTGCCGCTGAAAATCTTGACATACAAACCATAAACACAATCAAAAGCACCTTTTCAGAACTCGAAAAGAATTTGAAGGTATATATGACCCCAGGAGAATATGGCGAAACAGCAGACAAAAACGCAATGCGCACCCAACTTAATGACGGCTCAACGGCTTTGACAAATTTGGTGAACAATTTCAAAAGATATGACAAATTTGAAAGTTGCTTGTTTTTCACAAAATCACAGTTTGCAACACTTGAAAAATTGGAAGAATTCTACAGGCAAACCAAGGCAAAATCCGATGAAGAGGCATTTGACGAACTTGGAAAACACACCTCCTACTTCAAGACCATATCACAGATTTCCACCGGAACTTTTGGCTTTGACGAAGAACAGTTGCAGGCAATAAAATCCACCTACATAAGCCCAGCAAACACAAAGAAAAACGCGCTGCAAACAGCAATAGAAAGTTTTTATTCATCAAACAGAACATCAAACAAAGCGGAAGACACCAACAAACTGAGAAACCTGATTACAAACTACAAACTCACCTGTGAAAGCGTAAAAACCGGTGTTGTGTATGAGTTGGAACTGATCATATTCAATCACTTCCACCAAATAGACTCACTGTATGGCTTTCAATCAATAATCCCTGAAAATCACGAAAACGAACTTGCAAGAATACAATATTTCCTAAATGACGAAAGTTTAAATTTCACACAAGGCCAAGAGCCACTAAACTTCAATTCGGCTTCATACGCAGCCTCTGCCTATGACCACGCCTACTATGTTTTAAGCATATTAGGATTTTTGAACATACTCTTTGCCATCTTTTGTGCCTACAAACTGTTTGGCAGAGACAGAAGAAACGGCAAAATGGATGTCATCTTGTCACAAGATGTCACCTTTGGTCAAACCTTTGCCGGCAAATTCACCGCTGTTGTGTTCATCTCTTCGTTTATAATTTTTGTGTTCACCATATTCATAACAATTGGTGCGGTCATCTTTTTCCAGTCCTTGCCTGGAAGCATCTTGGCTGTGTTCAACCTTTCCACACCATACAGCATCCATCCATTTCTGTTTTTGATTATCAAAATGGCGGGATATGAACTGCAAGCAATCTTCTATGCCACCCTGACCATCTTCCTCATGAACTGCTCTCGAAGATTTGACCTGATGTTTATAATCTCTCTCCTCATATATGCCATTGCCACAATCTGCAATATATATCTAAACGGCACGCTGATTTACTGCTTGCTGCCATTTATTCATGCCGACCTGACATCGTTTTTGGGTGGAGGGACAATGGCAACGGGCTTCCTAAAAACCTCATTATACACATATGGAAACTTCTTCATATCGCTTGCCTACTATCTTGTGGTGATAATTTTGTTCTACAACCTTACAAACCAACTGTTTAAACGAAACTAGAAACAATTTTTAAAATAACAACAAAAAATTTGCACTACGCAAATTTTTTTGATAAAATAAAAAGTGAGGAGTTTGTTATGAATTACAAAATTATCACAGAGGCTTCCGTTGATATGCCAACAGAATTCGCAAAAGAAAATGACATCACAATCTTGCCTATTGAAGTAAACTTTGGCGGAGAACTCTATCCCGAAGGCATGCCATCGGACCAATTTTATAAGAAACTGAAAACCACAGGAATAATCCCAAAGACCAGCCAGCCAAACCAATATAAGTTCGAGACAGCATACAGCGAATATGTAAACAAGCCAGATTGGTTTGTCATAACCGTCGTGATTTCTTCCGACCTTGCAGGCACGATTGCCCAAGCAAAAAACGCTGTCGACAACCTGAAGATGAAAAATGTGTATATATGTGACAGCCGGGTCACCACATTTGCCGAAGGCGCTCTCATCGTGGAACTTGTAAAATATATAAAGGCACACAAAAGCGCCCCAACACAGCAGATAATCGACTTTTTGGAAGCCCTCAAATCAAGAGTTCGCCTTGTGGCAGTTGTTGGAGACCTTAAATACTTAAAACTTGGCGGAAGACTGAACACTGCAAGTTATTTGGCAGCGTCTGTTTTAAATATAAAGCCAATCATAAACCTTGACGGCGGAAAAGTGAACAATGTTGCAAAGAAACGCGGAGAAAAGGCAGCAAACGAATATTTGGTTGAGTGCGCAAATAAGCGTGACCCAAACTTTCCAATCTATTTTGGCCACTCTGCAAACCCAAGCCTAATCACAAAGTTTTTGGATGAAGAGGCGGACAAACTTGGGGTTGATAAAAACAATTCCAGAATATATGAAATTGGCTGCGTTGTAGGAACGCACGCCGGCCCAGATTGCTATGGCCTGGTGTATTTTGAAAGATAGTCGCCTTGCAACATAACAAAAATAAAAAATGGCATCTCTGCCATTTTTTTGTTGCAATCTTTAATCACACCGTCAACTTCCATGTAAATTCAAATTCTTCCACCCTGTCCTCTGTGACTTGGAATTCATACCCATGGAGTTGAATTGCTCCTTCTGCGTTGCTGATTGTTCCCACCACAACATTACCAAGAGTTGCATTAAAGCAAACAAATCTGTCAGCAAACACCTTCACTCTGTTGTAGCCATATGAGCCATATATGATGTCCTCTGCGTCTCCGTAATGGAACAAGTTTATGCTTCTTTCGTGGCTGTCATATTTGAAATACCACTGCCGATTATACTTGTTGTCTTGCAGTTCACGTGCAGATGGGTCTGTGTAGCCATCAAGCTTATAGTTGACACCACTTTCCACCATGATAGAATTGGAATCGGATTCAAAAACATAGGTCACATCGTCATAAACAAACGAAAGTTGTGATTCATCAACTGTTGCGGTGTAAAGTTTTTCTACAATTTGTTCTCCATTATCAAAATACAAAGTCAGGTTGATTTGCCCATCAGCAGTTGTGTATGGCACATATTGTCTGAAATAATAGCCTCTATAAAATTCTTCACTGATGTATATTCCAATTGCTGCATAACCATTTTTCAATGCAACAAATGCAAGTTTTGCGGTCTCATCAAGAACCTCGTCGTCAGAAATAGACTTAATCGTGTAAACTTTTTCTTCGGTTTCAACATAATCTCCGGTTCTTTCCAATTTCATAGGTGTTTCGGTGACATAAACATCATATCCTTGACTGTAAGTGTATGTGTGTGCGTCAAAATCATAAGAATTGTCTTGATTTTGTGTAAGTCTTCCGACAACCTTTTCGTTCATATCATATCGGCTGATGATAAAAATGTCTCCATAAAAGATTGCCTCTCCCAAATCACGCCCCTCTTCTTCCCTGCTATCAACTATGAAGATGTTTTGATTTTCTTCAAGCACAGTGTCAAAATGCTCTGGGCCAAGTTCGGCTGAATATTTGCCAACTTGCAAACGGGTCTCTTGCCCTGAAAACTTTTCGAAGGTGTAAACAACACTTTCCATGTCGGTGAACTTCATTTCAACTTCAATATTTCCGTTTTTCAACACCCTCTCTTCGTGATCCACATACACATCATCGCCAAGAAGGTCGGCCACAATTTTGTATCCGTCCATAGAATAGTCATAGTCCGTGCCAATGAAATATTCAACATCGCTCACAAGCCCAATGTCAAGTTTTCCGTCTTTGAAATACAAAAAGTCGTTTTTGTAATAAGTTTCAGGCAGGTCACTGCTCACGCTTGTGCAAGTAAACAACCCGTCAAGCACATCCCCAGCACTTTTGAAAGTTGCTGAGACCATGACATTTTCTCTTGGCATAACAAATTTTCCAAACCCGTTTTCGTCAACCGTGATTGGATGTTGGTTGTATGTAACTTCGTCAACAAGATAGCCATCGTTTGGCTTGACTTGCACCCAAACCGATGTGCCCTCTTTTGCCTCTTGTGTGCTGACCGAAACAATGCCGTTTTGTATGTTTAAGTCCACCATCACGCCATAAGTTTGCTCTCCGCATGCAACAAGCCCAAAAGACAAAACAAAAAGTGCAAAACAAGTCAAAAGTAAAAGAACTTTCTTTCTCATATCATGCTCTCCTTGCTTTTATTTTAAACAAAAGCAAAACAAGTTGTCAAGTTTACAACAAATATATAATATATTTTTACGATATTCTTTCAAATTATTCTGTTTCCAAAGGGTTTTATTCGAGAGGCAGGAATTTCGATGTTAAAGACATATCCCTCGCCCTCCCTTTTAAATCTGACAACAACTTCGTCCTTCAAAAGGAAAAAATTGTTTGCAATTTCAGACACCTCTTCCTTCAAAATTTCTGCAACTTGCGACAAGTTTGAAAATTTGTCTTTAATCAAAAGTTCGTCCAATCTTGCCATAAAAACCTCCTCAATCGACGATTTTTTTAAGATTTCTCTTAAAATAACCCACAAATCCGCGATATTTATATGTGCAATCATATATTTTCTTGCAGCCACTGTGTATGTTTTCTGCCAAAAGTGTAAACGCTCTGGCGCTCTCTCCATCAAGCATAATCCTTCCATCACAAGACATCTTGGTGACAACATCGTCCTCAGGAACAACCCCCAAAAGCGGTATGTTCATCGCCTTTACAATGCTTTCAATATTCATCATCTCTCCAGACAAAAGCAGGTCACCCCTCATGCGATTTATCACAAGCCCTTTGCTTTCAATGTTATATTGTGACAAGAGTCCAACAACCTTGTCGGCGTCTCTGATGCTTGAAAGGTGTGGCGTGACAACAATCAGTGCCTCATTTGCTGGAAAAACTGCTCGGTGAAAGCCAGCCTCAACCCCAGCAGGGCAATCAATCAAAATATAGTCAAAAGAGTGGTCGATGATGTCGATTATGTTTTTGATGTGTTCGCCAGAAATCTTGCTTGAGGAATATGTGTGAGATGAGGGCAAAAGATACAAAGACGGATAGTTTTGGTCTTGAATCAATGCTTGCCTGACGCGGCACTTTCCAGACACCACATCCGTGATGTCAAAAACAACCTGTCTTTCCATGCCCATGATGACATCAAGGTTGTTTAAGCCAATGTCCACATCAAGCAGCGCCACCCTAAAGCCAAGCCTTGAAAGATAAACGCCAAGGTTTGCACAAATGGTGGTTTTTCCGACACCACCCTTACCACTTGTAACAACAATTTTTCTTGCCATAAAACTGCTCCTAAAAACAATTTTACACGCACAACAATTTGATGCAAAGTTGATGAAAAAAAATAAATGTCGTTTCTTGACTAATAAGGAAGAAAATAAAAAAAACAGCCTTATGGCTGTTTACAGTTGACTATAAGCCGAGTTCTGTATTGGATGGTCATCTATCCAGACTTACTGTCGCCAATAAGTTCAAGCGATACTTTTGTTGGATGTGAAAGAACGCACATGTATCCAAACTTAATCTTGCATCGAGTGGGGTTTACAGAGCGGCGATTGTTGCCAACCGCCCGGTAGGCTCTTGCCCTACCTTTCCACCATCACCATCTTTCGATGGCAGTCTATTTCTGTTGCACTTTCCTTAGAGTCGCCTCCACCAGCCGTTAACTGGCACCCTGTTCTTTTGATGCTCGGACTTTCCTCTCTGTGTCCATCACAGACACACAGCGACCATCTGGTCAACTGACTGTATTATAATATCACAAAAATGCAAAAAAAGCAATATAAAAAGCAAAAAATAAGAAAAAATGCATAAATTTCATACAAAACACACAAATTTTACATATTTTTTAAAATGTAAATTTTCGTTTGATATTTTGCAAGAATTTATGATATACTATCATTGAGATTATGTTTACAATCATACTAAGGAGAAAAATATGACAAAACCTACATACGAATTTAAAAATCTTACAAAGTCACAACAAGCGTGTTTGTCACTGATTGAAAGTTTGGGAATATATGAATTGCGCGCCTTGGCAAGAATTTTTGGCGACGCCTCCCCAACAACAATAAAAAGAAATGACCACATAAAAATTGTCATGGAAAAAATAATCTCCGGCGAAGATTTAAAACCAATCCCAATGCGTCAAGGCCGCCCATACAAAGAACTCAGCAATATTGAAGGCATCTTGGCAGAACTGTCTCAAATAACCGGAAAGGACTACACCCTAAAGACAAACCAACAAATAAACACCACAAATCAAACAAAAGCAGTCATTTTCAGGCAAGCAGAACAAGAAATTCTGCAAAAAAAGTTGTTTCCACTTGAAGTAAGTGGAATAGTAAAGCAAAATGGCGACAAAGACCTGTTTTTGATAAGCCAAAACAACGGAAAAATTGTGTTTATTCCAAAGGATTTTGACGCAAGAATAAAACCAAACGACTACATAAGCGGAAGGGCTGTTGTGATGAACGCAGACAAAGAATACATTCTTGAAAAACTGCACGAAATAAACTATCAAACAGCAAGCACCTACAAGGAAAGCATCGGAGAATATGTCCTTGATGTTCCAAGCGTCAAACTTGCCAACACCCCATTTGTCTTGGGCGGAAAATATGTCTTAAATCAAGAACGCTTCACAAACAATGTTCCTGCCATAAAAAGTTTGATTCAAAAACTGAAAAAAGAAAAGATAATCACCCTTGCTTGCATACCAAATGTCATGTATGAAGATTTGATGGACTTGCAATCCTTGGGCTTTGACAATGCCTTCCTCATCAAATATGACGAAAACCCTTTCAGCACATATGAAACTGTGACGGCTTTCATAGACCACACCACTCGCCTGCAAGAACAGGGCAAAAACATTGCATTGTTTGTTCAGGACATCACAACCTTGGCAAATGGCATAGATTTTGCTTTTAAAAACAACACAAAAGCCCTTATGGGTCACACAGAAATGGCGGTGGACTGTGTCAAACGCCTTGTCAGACTTGCAAAAGCAGGACAAATGCAAAAACACACAACTCTCTTCACAACTTTGGACAATGCTGATTTGTTTGACCAAACTTATGTGTCGGCGGTCTATAAGGTTTCAAAAAAGGTGGATTTGAAATAGAAAGCGCAAAACCTGCGTTTTCTTTTTTTTGTTTGACATCTGAAATCAAAATATTTATACTAGCATATAATGAGGTGAAAAGTGAACTCTCTTTTGTTGTCAATACCCGACGGATTTGTCCTGTTTGGTCATAAGATATATTTTTATGGCATAACAAGTGCCCTGTCATATCTTATGGGTGTTGTCTTCACCGTAATTTTCGCAAAAAAAAGAGGTCTCAAATTTGAGGACATCTTGACACTTGCCTGCTATGTGATTCCTTTTGCCATCATTGGCGCCAGACTTTATTATGTTCTTTTCAAACTTGACAGTTATAAAAACTTCATTGACATCTTCAAAATTTGGGAAGGCGGACTTGGCTTTTATGGCGGCTTGATTGGCGGAGCGCTGGGTCTGCTTCTTGGATGCATTATTCACAAAAAAAACATCTTTGCTGTTGCAGACATAATTGCCCCCTCACTGATTCTTGCACAAGCACTTGGTCGCTGGGGAAACTTCTTCAATCAAGAGGCATATGGCTATGCTGTGACAAATCCAAGCCTTCAATGGTTTCCATTTGCGGTGTATATTGATGACGCAAGCAGTTGGCATCTGGCAACATTTTTCTATGAAAGTTTGTGGAATTTTGTCTCGTTTGGAATACTTGCCTTCATGCTTTGCAAAATCAAGTTCAAAGACAACTGCATAATCTTTGCCTCCTACTTGGTGTTGTATGGGCTTGGAAGAGTTTGGATTGAAGGGCTGAGGACAGACAGCCTATATTTGGGCTCGATAAGAATATCTCAACTGCTGTCAATATTGTTTATAATTGGTGGCCTTTCGTATATAATTTATTGCATAATAAAAAACCGAAAAAAGAAAGACACAACAGAAAAAATAATAGAAATCATCAAAAAAGAGCTTTAAAACGCGCAAAAAACGCGTTTTTTTGATTAAAATTCAATATTTTTGCCTATAATCTGTTTATGGAAGGTAGAGTTTTTGGAATTAAGAAAAGTTTAATTTTAAGGACAAGTGCCCTTCTTTTTTCTTGGGCTTTTCTTGCATTTGTGTTTGTCTGCATATTCGTTTTAAAAAATCCCGCACTGTGGTTTTTTGGATTTTGTTTGTTTTTAGGAACTTTTGAAACAATAAAAAGCTTTCTCTTCAAACTTGACAGCAGTTTGTATTTGGGAAGCCTGACAACCTGCATAGGAATTGTTGGTTTTGTCTTTTTCTACACAAACACCTCCTTTTATGCTGGCTATTACATCAGTCTGGCATTTATTGTTGCCTCCATCACGACGTTTGTCTTTTGCAAACAGAAACTGCATCTGATTCTTGCTTTTTCAATCTTATTCGTCACACTTTACTCCGTTTTGCTGACAAAAAATTTTATTTCTACC
>CANRLJ010000008.1 GCA_947631485.1 uncultured Clostridia bacterium
TGTTGAAAATGTCAACAATGCCGACATGAAAATCAGCAAACTCTTGGCATCGGACAGCGAAAATTATCAGGCAAAGATGCTGGGTGAAATTGCAAGTGCATCAAAGGATATGCAATCCAATATTGCTGCTCTGCCTCTTACAAGTGACAACATTGTTCAAAGTGTGAGGTTTATAAATCAGATGTCAGGATACACGCAGGTCTTGGAGGACAAACTTCAAAAAGGTGGGCAGTTGTCTGACGGCGATATGTCAACCTTAAAAGAAATGCACGCTTCTCTGACGGAGATGAAGGAATATCTAAACAAGATGTCTGAAAAAATCAATGTTGGCTACAGCATTGTGGATGCATCTTCAAGAATAAATGGCGAAGTTGATGACTTCACTTTGGATTTTTCTGGAATTAAAGCAACAGACACAGACTATCCTTCGATGATTTATGACGGACCGTTTTCAGACAGTGTTGTAAATCAAAAGATTATTGGGCTTGAAGGACAAGAGGTTTCAAAAGAAGAGGCCTATGCACAGGTTGACAAGACCTTTAAAAATATTTCAAGCATAAATTTTGAGGGGCAGACCGACGGCAAGTTTAGCACATATAATTTTTCAATTAAAAATTCTGATGGAAAGCGGATGTATGTGCAGGTGACAAAACAGGGCGCACATATCTTGACAGTCAGTGGAAACGTTGTAAGCGACCAAAAGAACATCCAAATTCCACAAGCAGAGAAGATTGCTTTGGATTTTGCAAAGGCAAATGGCGTTGAGGATGCTGGCGTGGTTTGGTTTGAAGAATTAAACTCTCAGGCGTTTTTCAACATCACTCCAAAACAAAACGGCGTTGTGCTTTATCCAGACCTTGTCAAAGTTAAGGTTGATATGGAAAAGGGTGATGTGATTGGCTATGATGCCATTGCATATTTTACAAATCACACTGACAGGAAATTGGAAAGGCCTCAGATTGAGGCGGAGGACGCACAAAAACTTGTCAACTCCTCGTTTGACATAAAAGGAACTCGCCTTGTGCTTGCTCCACTTGACTACAACAGACAAGTGCTCTGTCACGAATTTATCTGTGAAAGAGATGGGGCGACATACTACATCTACATCAATGCCGCTGACGGAACAGAAGAAAACATCTTAAAGGTTGTTGAAACCCAAGATAGTTCAAAATTGATGTAAAAAAACAGTCGAAAGACTGTTTTTTATTTGTTCTTTTGTTTTTCTGGAACATAGTTTGTTGTCAGAAGTGTGGCATCCTCTTTTTTGCTTGACTGCCAAAGAGAGTTACCTTTTTGGAAGGTCTTTTTGTCAATTGCAAAATCGCCACCATGCACGTGTTTGTGTGTTTGTAAAAACAGTTTATCATTGCTTTCAAGGTGCTTTTCCTCATCCCAAATCACAGGAAAACTGTTTGCAAAATCAAAACCGGTCGGATGGGTCATGCGCATATTTTCTTTCTTTTCGTAAACCTCTTTCACAAAATCTTTGGCGGTGTATTTCTTTGCCTCCTCTGGCGTCAAAAACACCATCAGCCAATTTGAAATCCATCTGCCGCAGTCATCATGTCTGCCATCGTCAAAATGATATATATAAAGTACCAACTCTTTTGAAGTGGCGCAAGTGAAACTCTCTTTGCCTTGCCGTCTGCCACCATGGTTTTGCATATAGGAAAACGCATAGTTTTTAAGATTGTGAGCCTCTTCATCAAAAGTTTCATATGGGCTTTTTGTTTTATATTCAAAGTCTATCCATCCTGTTCTTGTGTAAAACTGCCAATCTCTTGGCACGCGCTTTATTCCTTTTCTGAAAAAATCAAAAATTCCCATGTCGGTATCTCCTATCTTAAAAGATTTTTTACAACTTTTATACTATCACATTTCAATTTGTTTTGCAATAGCAAAAATTAAAAAAATCAATAAAAAACCACCCCAAAAAGAGTGGTTTGTTTTATTGCCAATTATTGTTGATTTTTCAGTGCTTCTTCATAGGCTGCAAGGATTTTTTCCTTCAACATTTCCCTAACTTCTGTTTTGATAGGGTGAACGATGTCCTTGAATTCGCCTTCGTTGGTCTTTCTGCTTGGCATTGAAAGGAAATAACCGTCTTTGCCGTTGATGACCTTGATGTCGTGAACTACAAGTTCGTCGTCAATGGTGATTGATGCAACTGCTTTGAGTTTGTCGTTTCCGTTGTTTACAATCCTAACTCTAATGTCCGTAATTTTCAAGTTTTTGTACCTTCCTTTTTTAAATTAACCTTTCTAGGTCATTTTTATTATAACATCACTTGTCAAAATTACAAAACATTTTTGCATATATGTCAATAATTTTTTGCGAAAATCATAAAAGAAACTATGAAAAAGTATTATTTTTTGGGGATTGGCGGAGTTTCGATGTCTGCACTTGCAATTATGCTTAAGGAAAAAGGATTTTTTGTGCGTGGAAGTGATGAAACCGACGGGCAGGGGACGGCACTTTTAAATAAGTTTGGCATTGTGGTGGATTTTTGCGTGAACGAAGAGGAAATTTCAAAAGCAGATGTCGTTGTGCGCTCGTCTGCAATTAAGGATGAGGACGAACACTTGCTTTGTGCAAGAAAATACAAAAAGAAAATAATTTCACGCGGGCAACTGCTTGGACAGATTGCTGGTGAATATGAAAAGGTTGTTGCTGTGGCAGGCTCACACGGAAAAACCACCACAACCGCCATGATTGAAAACATCTTGCGCTATGCAGGAAGAAAGCCGACGCTGCACCTTGGAGGCTATAAGATTTCTGATGGAAAAAACTTTGAATTTGGAGAAAAGGAATTTTTTGTCACCGAAGCATGCGAATATCACAACAATTTTTTGCACCTTCATCCATACATTGGGGTTGTGACAAATGTTGAAAAGGAGCACATGGATTTTTTTAAGACATTTTCAAATGAAAGGAAGTCGTTTGAGAAATTTAAGCAAAATTCGGCGATTGTTGTGGACAATTTTGAGGGATTGAGTGCAAAAAATGTCCGTCACGACAAAAATGGGGGACTTGTCTTCAACCTTATGCGTGGCAACATAAAGATCATGCATCTTAATTTGCGCATATGTGAAGAGGTGAACAAAGAAAACTGCATTTATGCATATCTTGTTGCGAAGAAACTTGGCATTGACGACTGTCTTATCAAAGGTGGGCTGGAAAACTTTATGGGCACTCACACTCGTTTTGAAAAGGTGAATTGTAAATTTTTTGACACCGTCTTTTGTGATTATGCACATCATCCAACCGAAATTGACAAGGCGATTAAGAGTGCAAAGAAGATTTTTAGAAACAGAGAACTTGTCACCATTTTTCAACCGCACACCTATTCGCGCACACAAAGTTTGCTTTTTGAATTTGTTTCTGTTTTTAAACAGGTGAAGCATCCACTCTTTTATAGGACATATTCAGCACGAGAAAACGAGAGCCAGGGCATGAGCAGCAAACAACTTTCAGACATTGTGCATGCCCACAATGAAAATGCCAAATATTTTGATAATTTTGAAGATTTAAAGGCATATTTGTTGTCTTTAAAGGGACAAAGGCCGGTTTTGCTGTTTTTGGGGGCGGGAGACCTGCCTGCCGTCCTTCACAAAAAACAATTTATTACATAAAATGGATTTATGAATAAAAACTTTCATGACGCAACTATTTTTTACAGATTCTTTGACAAAAAAACAGATGTAGTCAATGTGTTTCTGCATGGATGGGGCTGCGACCACAAAAGTCTTTTATTTTGCAATAAGATTTTGAAAGACAGTTGTCTTTTCATAGATTTTCCACCTTTTGGGAAAAGCAGCAAAGATATAAAGGATTGGACGATTTTCACATATTCAAACATGGTCATATCACTTTGCCAACATTTGGGCGTCAAGAAGATAAACCTCATCGGTCACTCATTTGGCGGGAGGGTGTCAATCATCATGGCCGTTGTTTGCAAAAGCCTTGTAAACAAGATTGTGCTTGTTGACAGTGCTGGCCTGAAACCCAAGAGAAAACCAAACTATTATTTTAAGGTTTGGTCATATAAGTTAAGAAGGAAGTTTGGACTTGACACTTCAAATTGCGGCAGTAAAGATTATCTTGCCTTGCCAGAAAACATGAGAAAGATATTCACCAGCGTTGTAAACACCCACCTTGACGACTTTTTGCCATCCATCACTGCACCAACGCTGATTGTGTTTGGAGAAAACGACACGACAACGCCAATTTACATGGCGAAGAAACTTAACAAAAAGATTAAAAACAGCCAACTTTTGATTTTGCCAAATGCTGGTCATTTTTGCTTTGAGGATTGCAGGCTTGAGTTTATGGATGCAATAAAAAATTTTTTAAACTGAGGAGGAAAGATGTTTGTTTTGTATGCATTTTTGTTTGCACTTGTTGTTTGTGGCTTGGATTTGATTTACATAAAAACCTATCAACTTGAAAGTTATAAACTGAAAAACACACTTTTGAAGTTGGCAAAATATGATTTTGCATTTGGAAAAAAGACGCCGCTAAAAATTACAAAACGCATAAAAAGGCTGTTTTTTATCAATTTTTTAACAAATTTTGTTGTATTTTTGATGATTTTTGCATTTTTGCCATATTTTTGGCAGCAATTTGTTGTTGCGTTTTTGGTGGTGTTTCTTTCAAACTTTTGTGTTCTTCTTTCTTTTGTTTTGGCTCTGCCCATAGAAAATTTGATTAAACAAAACTACATCAGAAAGGCAAAGAAAAAACTTTCAAAGATGAAGTGCAAGAAGATTGCCATAACCGGAAGTTTTGGAAAGACATCCACCAAGCACATATTGTATGACATCTTGAAAGAGGAGTTTGATGTCTGTGCAACTCCAAAAAGTTTCAACACCCCAATGGGAATTTGCAAGACCGTTTTGGAGGACTTGAAGGAGACTGACGACTATTTTATTGTTGAGTTTGGCGCAAGGCAAAGTGGCGACATAGATTTTCTTGCAAAGTTGGTGAGCGTGGATTTTGGAATTTTGACGCCGATAGGAAACTGTCACTTGCAGACCTTTGGAAGTGTTGAGAACATAGAAAACACAAAATATGAACTTTGTGAAAACGCCAAGGATTTTGTTGTTTTTAATGGGCGAAATAAATCCACAAGAAAACTATATAATAGATTTCAAAGACGCAAGTATATGGTCTGCGAAGAGGGAAGTTTTGCCTATGCAAAAGACATTGTCTCATCGGCAGAGGGGTCGAGGTTTTCTCTTGTCTTGGACGACAAACAACTCTCTTGCAAGACAAGGCTTTTGGGCAGAGCGAACATAGACAACATTGTTGTTGCGGCGTCAATGGCATATCTGCTTGGGGAGAGTTTGTATGGCATTGCAAAGGGAATCTTAAATGCAAGACCAATTCCGCACAGGCTTGAAATGATTAAGACGGATTTTGTCACTTGCCTTGACGACAGTTACAACAGCAATCTTGATGGCTTTAAGGAGGCACTTTCGGTTTTGAGCGGATTTGACGGACGAAAGATTGTCGTCTCGCCCGGAATTGTTGAACTTGGCAAACAGCAGGAGGAGGTCAACGCCGAAGTTGGCAGACTTGTGGCTGAAGTTGCAGACATCTTTGTCATAATGAACGAAACAAATCGTCAGGCACTGCTTACAGGGGCGGAAAATTTGGCGGAGATTTATTTTGCCAAAAACAGAGAACAACAGCAGCAACTTTTAAGAAAAATCATCAAAAAAGGGGATGTTGTTTTGTTTGAAAACGACTTTCCAGACAATATAAAGTAGTTTTTAAAGTGACAAAACACAAGATGTTGTTGTTATGAAAAACTTTTCAAAAAAATGAATAAATATGCAAAATTTGTTTGATTTATTCATTTTTTTATGTTAAAATGATTTCGAGAAAAAAATAAAAGGAGAAAGTTTTTATGAGTTTTGTTAGTATGTTTGATTTGGTTAATTTTGATGATGCTGGACACATAAAACCCGTCTATAAAGATGGCAAGATGATTGTAAGTCTTGCTCAGGCGCAGGCAAATTTCTTGTATTTGCTGACGAAATATAATAGAAACTTTCTTGTAAGCAAAAACCTCAAACCTTCGGATTTCTTCAAAAAGGAACTTGGAGACATCTTGAAAAATGTGGAGCAAGGTGAGGACTATTACGGCGCTTATCAAAAGGTTTTGGAAAACTGTGTAAAAGAGATAAGAGACCTCAGCAGATTGGCAATGCCTACCGAAAAAGGGCTGTTGATTTTGATGAATCAAATGACTCCACTTGTTGGAACAGAGTTTGAAAGAATCAGATTGGACAAGGCGCAAAATGTTTTGGATGAAAACTACAGATTGAATAAACTTGCATCTACATATGAAAATGCAATCGACAAAAGGATTGCAGACTATATTGCTGGGCAGGGCACTCATGAGGACAAGCAGACAATATTCAATTCGCTTGTAAATTTGAACATTGCCTATGCAAGACTTGTCAACAACGACAAAATCGAAACCACCAGCAGAAGGGCAACAGAAAGCCGCAGCAGCAGGCCAGATGAGATGGGCATTGGTGTTGGCTAAGAAATTTTTGTAAATTTTAAAAGAATGCTTGACAAACAGGGTTTAAATATTTAAAATATAATCGTCTTTACTTCTAAAGGCGATTTTTATTGTTAGCCCCAAGAAAAATTGCTTTTCTAAGTAAGCGGCACAACCTTAACTGGCAAAGAGTTGTGCAATAAGATTTTTAGGAGAAAATAATGAAAACTTACATGGCAAACCCAGCCACTGTCGAAAGAAAATGGTATCTTGTTGATGCCACAAACATGCCACTTGGGCGTCTTGCAAGCCAAGTTGCCGACATTTTGACTGGAAAAAATAAGACAATCTACACTCCTCATGTTGACACAGGGGATTTTGTGGTTGTAATCAATTCTGATAAAGTTGTTCTGACAGGAAAGAAGTTGGAGCAAAAAGTTCATCGCTATCACACAGGCTACATTGGTGGCTTAAAAGAAATAGGTTATGATAGGATGATGGCAGAGCAATCTGACAAGGCAGTGGAACTTGCTGTCAAAGGCATGCTTCCAAAGAACAGCCAAGGAAGAAAGCAGTTTACAAGATTGCATGTATATAAGACTGCTGAGCACAAACAACAGGCTCAAAACCCAGAACTTATTACTTTAAAAGGAGTGATTGAATAATGGCAAAACAGAACAAAGGCACATTTGTTGCCACAGGAAGAAGAAAAAAATCAATCGCAAGAGTTCGCCTGACTGCAGGAAACGGAAAAATTGAAGTAAACGGAAAGAACATTGACGAATATCTTCAAAGAGACACACTGATTTTGATTGCAAAACAACCACTTGCTCTCACCGGAACAGCAGATAAGTTTGACATCTCTGTAAATGTCATTGGCGGTGGAATTTCCGGCCAGGCAGGAGCAATCTGCCACGGAATTTCAAGAGCACTTGTTTTGGCAAACGAAACCTACAGAAAAGAACTTAAGGACGCTGGCTTCTTGACCCGTGACCCAAGGATGAAGGAAAGAAAGAAATACGGACTTAAGAAGGCAAGAAAAGCACCACAATTCTCAAAGAGATAAGATTTCAAAAAAAACAGCATTGTTGCTGTTTTTTTTATATCTCAAAAGTGTCAAGCGTGTTTGGAAAGATGTATTTTATTTCCTGAGAGTTGAGATAGTTTTCAATCTGTGATTTTTCATACATCATCATGCCTGTGTCTTGGTGTGCCACAATCAAAAGTTTTGCACCAACTTCCTTTGCTGTTTGGCAAGCACCCCAAAGATTCATGGAGGCATCAAAGGCGGTTATGTTTGCAAATATCACATCTGCCTTATAGTCATTTTTAAACCTTATTGTGTCACTTGTCACATACAGCCTTGTTTTTCCGTCATCAATGATAAATCCGACATTTTCTTTTATTTCGCCGGCTGGCAACATATAGCCGTGAATTGCTTTCACAACCTCAACCTTCACCTTTCCGATTTTTATTGTGTCCCCGGCGGCAACAACTTTTATTGGCAGGTCAGGGTTGAAAGACAGCACCTCTTTTGTGCTGTAAATTGGAACAGTCATCTGCCTTAATGCAATTGGGTTTAGGTGGTCGCTGTGCCTGTGGGTCACCAAGACGGCAGTTGCTTTTTTCCAACTGTCAAGAAACTTTTCTGTGTATTTTGTCATGCTTGGGTCAACTAAAATCTTTTGTCCCAGCGTTTCAATCATAATGCAACTTTGTGGAAATTTTGTTATTTTCATAGATTCACTCCTTAAAAGAATAATAACATATAATATATTTCTCAGTCAAATTTTGGGCGGAACTTTTGATGCAAGGTCAAGCCAAATTTTGCTACAATCTGACTTTCAGTGCGTAAATTCTTGGATTTCTTGTAAGTTATTGGGCGATTTGTCTTCTTTCGACACGTTTATTTTTCTTGCGACAATATCGTTCAATTTTCCATTTTAATTTTGCTTTGTTTTATGTTAATCTTTGTTTGTTTTGCAGAACACTTATCAAAAAGGAGATTATCATGGAAAAAGTAAAAGAAAAAAGATTGCCTAAGATTTACATCGCTGACAACTCTGAGGACATTGTCAACTATTTTAAACAAAATGAAAATTTTGAGTTTGTGGGAACAAGTTGTGACGGAACAAAGGTTGTGGAAGAGGTCGTTGAACTTAAACCCGACATCCTGGTCTTGGAGGTTATGCTTGCTGGGCTTGACGGCTTTGCCGTTTTGGACAAGATTAAGGTTCTTAAAGAAAACATGCCAAAACTCTTCTTTGTGTCAAACCTCTCTCACAGCGGATTTGTCACAAAAGCCATCCAATCGGGGGCAAGTTATTTTATGGTTAAACCCGTTTCACCAGAAAACTTGGAGAACAGAATTTTGGAGGTGCTGAACAATGGCCGTTCACAAAACGAAAACAAACAACTTGACGAAAAGATTTCAAACATTTTTATCAGCATTGGCATCCCTGCGCATATAAAAGGTTATCAGTTTCTTCGCGAGGCTGTGAAACTTGCAGTTGAAGAGCCTGAAATCATCGGCTCAATCACCAAAAAACTCTATCCAACCATTGCCGAGAGGTTTGAAACAAGTTCAAGCAAGGTTGAAAGAGGCATGCGCCATGCCATTGAAGTTGCGTGGAACAGGGGTAAAATAGAAAATATTAACAATATTTTCGGTTTAAAGATATATAATAGAAATGAGAAGCCAACAAACGGCGAACTCATTGCCTTAATAGCCGACAAAATGATTATGGACGGCTGAAACTTCGGTCAGATTATGCATATTTTCACGATCACGGCAAAAAAAATCCAAAATTTTTAAAAAATTTTTAGTTTAGGTATTGAAATACAAAAATTGATGTGTTATAATAAAGGCAATTTAGGAGGTCATTTTATGTCTAGAACACTTTCAAAAATCTTGGTTATATGTGCTTTGGTCGTAATTCTTCCACTCACAATCGTGGGCACGGCTTTTGCAGCATATTACTCAGTTGATGCAGTTGTAAACATCACCATCCAAATCGTTGGCGAAACCGCAGCAGAAGGCAGCACAACCGCTTTGGCAGGTGTGAGATACAATGGCAAAGATATGGAAGAAAATTTTGTTGTTAAAAGAAGCCACCTCGACACTGTAACTCTTCAGGCAGTGGGCGTTGGATATGACTTTTTGGGCTGGTATGAAGGCACTGCTGAGTCAGATGCAGAAGAACTTATTGCAGATGGCGAATCCATTGGAGAAGGCTCTGCAGAACTGACTTTTGATATGAAGGCAGAAAAATCATATGTTGCAGTGTTCCAAGTTGTTAAATATAAAGTTGCTTGGCATTACGTAACAACTCCTGACAACGGACTTGATCAAGATGTTCAGTCAGTTGAACCAAATGGCGTTGCTTCAAGCACAACCTATGTTTATGGCGCAGAATTGCCAACACTCAGTGAAGACGGCGTTACAGGTTATTATGGACATAAAAATGGTGCATGGTGCATGTATAATGTTGATGGCGGAATCGACAAGACCGCACACTATGCACGTGCAGAATTCAATGTAGCACCAGAAGAAAGAGAAAATATCACTCTTACTTATGACTGGGTTAAACAAGGAGTTGTAAGAGTCAACTATTACAACTACGCTGACCGCACAAACCCAAGCCGTGTTGCTTTGGCAGTTGATGAAGTTACAAAGGCAACAGCAAACGAATACAACTATGCAACAAGTTTTGCAGCAAAAAGTATCGAGGCAGAAGCCGGCTATCATTGGACCACTTTCCACAGATACAACGGAAGAGATCTTGCAACAGTTGAAGCAGAAGATTTGTCAAAATCTGAAGTTGGTGAATCAGTCGACATCTTTGTAAACAGAGATTATGTAACATACAAAGCATCCATCACAGCATCTGAGGCTGCAGAAGAGTATACAGGAGCAAACAACATCGAGTTTAAAGTAAACGAAGTTCAAAACGCTCAAACCTTGTTTGCAGATTTCTTCAATGAAGACAAATACGAGAAAGTTTACTCATTTTATGAACTGCAAGGAATCAAAGTTGGAAGCGGAAGCTTAATTGAAAGCACAAACGCAAACGCTTTGAGCACAGCCTTGACAAGTTTCATAAACGAACACAAAAATGAAACAGCAACACTTGAATTCACAGCATCATTTAGAACAGAATTCACAATTTCAGTCACAGATAATGTGAAATTCTCATCAACAGATGAAGCACACCTTGATAATAATCCAGAAGTTTATACAGAACAAAAAACTCAACTTCAGGAGAAAAACCTCTCAGCAGCAGTTGCCACAACCAAGACACTTGAAGAATACTTTGAATTAAAAGAAATTGGCAACCTTTATGACAGCAATGGAGATGGAAGACAAGAAGTTCAATTCTGGGCAGTTAAGGTTAATGATGAAACAATCACAGGACTTACTTTGAGCAGCACAATCAATGACCTCATTGAAAAGGTTCAAGGCACTCTGAAGGCACAAGACGGAAAGTTCACAGTTCAATCTTTGGAAGTTGTATTTGAAATTAAACCTGCAGAGTAAAAAAATATTTTTGAAAATTGATAAATTTTGTTGACACAGACCTTCTAGGTGTGATACACTTAGAAGGTCTTATCACGGGAGTTTAGCTCAGCTGGTAGAGTACCTGCCTTACAAGCAGAGGGTCATAGGTTCGAGCCCTATAACTCCCACCAATAGTGGTTTGAGAACACAACATACACAATATGTTGTGTTCTTTTTTTGTAAAATTTTGGTTTGTGCAAATTTTGTGACGAAATTCTAGTCAAAATTCTAGTCAAACTTAGGGTATAAATCGCCGTAAATTAGGCGCAATTTGCGCTCTGGTATGATTTCCTTTATGTTTGTGTAGATGTTATTTGTCGTCACAATCGAACTGTGGCCAAGTTGCATTTGGCGATATTTGTCGCTCGCACCAAGGAAGAAAAGGTTTGCAGAACATGTGTGACGCAAATTGTGCAGACTCTTTTTTTCAATTCCTAGGCTCTTAAATATGTCAGAAATCACTTTTGTAGGGTATTTGATTCCAAATTGAAACGTGTTGGACGACATATTCTTCTTCAAAAACTCTATGAAGGCAGAGGTGACCGGCACATATCTATCGGCTCGCTTCGTCTTTGTTCCGTGAACGTGCAAAAGTTTTTTCCTTTCATCAATGTCTGTAGCAAGGTTGAATCGTAATGTTTCTTCTCTACGGCTGCCAACAATGATTGAGAAAATTGCAAACGTGTAAATCTTTTTATGCTTGATGGCCTTCAGAAACCGCAACTGTTCCAGAAAGGTGAGTGGAGTGCGCTCTTGCACATCATCACGCAGAGGTTTGTCAATGCCGAGCGTCACATCACGTTTAATTTTTCCAGTCGCATAGGCTTTTCTCAAGACTCTGTTCGTCTTTTGGAACAAAATTTCTTGCGTTCTGCCTTTTTCAACTTTGGCCAAAAACTTTTGAACCAATTCCGGTGTGACATTTTCTAAGTAGATGTTTTGGAAAAATGGAACAAAGTAGTTTGCCCTTTGTGAAAACCAAGAACTGAGTTCCTTTGGGGAAATCTTTTTTGTTTTGACAAAGTTTTCAATATAAAAATCAAAATACTGAACAAACGTTAATTTTCTTGAGTTTATGGTTTTGACCGTCCTTACTTGTCGAGGGATGATGTTTGGAATCTTCTCCAAGAGTGCCCGGTATGTTCCTGCAATGGCATAATACAACACGCCGTTCTCCATCTTGGAATATTGCCAGCGACCGTCAGGGCGTCTGTAACAATTTTTTTTCATAGTGCTATCTCCTTTTAAATTTTCTGAAGCTAGCACTTTTTGACTGTTTATGACTGTAATTTTGTTGCGCTCGATTTGATAGTTTGCTTCCAGACCCATGAGGTGGCCAATCATTATCAAAGTCTTGCGCTTGTTTTCTGTGCAAATTGAAATTACACTTTTGTCGTGCTCAACGCACTCTTCTAAATTTTTTTAGTTCTTCCATAAATTTTTCTCCTTTTTGTTTTATTTGGCATATTTTGTGGTTATTTTTCTTTATTTTGCATATACTTGTTCTAGGTCAACAAAAAATTTTGAAAATTTTTTAAAAAGTGTTGACTTTGATTATTGTGTTGTGTTAAAATATAACCAGATGAAAAGAGAATCACCTCCTTTTCACAAATGACTATGGTTTGTTCTTTTGATTATTGTTTGTTATAAAGTCCTACTTCGGTAGGGCTTTTTTATCTGGTAAGCCAATTAGTTTCTGGTTTAGATATCAATCTTGCGTTACTATAAGCCATATCCAAAGTTAGACAAGTGTGTCCTGTATAATATTGCCCATGCTTTTCTACGGCGAGGACAATATCTGTTGTTTCGTTGTCATGTAGGCAAAGGGGTAGTAGGAACTGCATTCTATTCTTGTAATATTGTGGAACAGCAATTTTGTAGTTCAGTTCTAATTTCTTCTTTAAAATTTCGACAGCACCTTGAAAAGCAAGCAATAGTGCTGGATTGTCTTGCATATCCGCAGGCAGTCTTTTTTTATTTTCTTCATCTTCAAGAATGTGGTCTATATTTATCATTAGCGGAAGCCTTGTGTCAAAAAGCAAATCAGAAAGAGAAGATATATATTCGGCCTTTTTTGGTTTCTGTTCAAATCTAGATACCTCTAAACTAGATTCCTTAAAAAATCCAACACAGTAATATGGCTGTTGTGTTTCCCGGGCACTTTTTTTGAAAAGCATATAAATTCGCTCATAATTTTTTGTCATCAAACCCGTGTTTATAAGCACACAATTATTCTTAAAAACGATAAAGTTAGAGTCGTTGTTCTCGTTATACAGTTGAGCTAGTCTCTTGAAAGTAAAAACTATGTAGTTAAATAAAATGGGGCTTTCAGTTGTATCTTTAGATTTTGAAATGCGTTCCCAGTTTTCTGCTTGTGCTAGTTCTTTTAAGTTTTTTAACAAATCTAATCGAACATAAGCAAAGTCCAACAATTCAGTTGTTATAGTATTTTTGTTTTCCATTATTCACCTTCCTTTTTGATTAAATCTTCGAGTGGAACTCCGACAACAGTTCCAAACATGCCCTTCAGAACATTGAGTTGGTCATCATTGAGTTTTTGTATATAGCCGATAATCTCTCTCTGCAGGGGAGTGAAACTATCCAGGTGCAGCACATTTTTAGTCTGGTGGCCAAGCAAATAATCGATTGAGCAACCAAAATAGTCGGCAAGTTTAAACATGATTTCTGGCGGTGGATTTACTTTTCCCAACTCGTAGTAACCATAATTGGCCTGTGGAATTCCTAAATCTTTTGCTAATTGACGTTGAGTCAAACCATTGTTTCGCCTTAAAATCTTTAAATTATTCATAAAATCCCCCTACTGTTCCTGTTTTAACAATTCTTCAAGTGAAGCTCCGGCCATTGTGCCCAAAGTGCCTTTCAGGACATTGAGTTGGTCATCATTGAGTTTTTGTATATAGCTGATAATCTGTCTCTGAAGGGGAGTAAAACTGTCCAAGTGCAGCACGTTTTTGGTTTGGTGGCCTAGCAAATAATCGATTGAGCAACCAAAATAGTCGGCCATTTTGTTCAACATTTCAATAGAGGGGCTTATTTTATCTTGTTCGTAGTAGCAAAAAGTTGTTTTTGCAATATTTAGTGCTTGAGCACACTCTCTTTGCGTAAGGTTTAAATTTCGCCTTAAAATCTTTAAATTATCCATTTCAATCTCCTATTGTTCTTGTTTTAGCAATTCTTCAAGCGGAGCACCTGCCATTGTGCCTAGTGTTCCTTTAATTACAAGCAGTTGCTCATCATTAAGTTTGAGAATATAGTTGATGATTTCTTTCTGTAGTTTTGTAAAATTGTCTGAGTGCAATATTTCTTGACTTTTATGTTCTATTAAATAATCAACCGAGCAGCCAAAAAAATCTGCTAACTTTTTTAAAGTTGCAATATCAGGCTCATATCTATCCTTTTCGTAATGACAATATGTCTG
>CANRLJ010000009.1 GCA_947631485.1 uncultured Clostridia bacterium
TGTTTTCTCGGTTAAACAACTTCCACAGAAATATCTTTATTTTGACTAAAATCTTCATATCCCCTCCTATAAAGAAGCAAAGTTGTTGTGCAAAATGACATCAGAGCCAAATGCTTGGTTAAAACTTGTAAGCGAAAGCCCCAAAATTGGTTTTTCAAGCGTCTGACCAGCCACACATATCTTGTCAGCCTGAAAAACAAGGATTTTGCCATCAGTTGAGAGCGTTCCCATTGAAATATAGTGGGCAAATCTCAATTTTTGCAGTTTTTCACCCTTCCTCAGCACATCCTCAAGTTTGATGTCGTCATAAAGGGTTGAAAAAGCCTTAAAGTTGATAAGCGAAACGGGACTTTCTGTGACCGGGTCATACAAAAGGTTTCCGCTGTCCAAAAATGCCCTGAACTTTTTTCTTTTTCCGGCACTTTCAATCTCAACATCAAAACAAAAGTTGTCGATGCCTTTCTTTTTGTTTAGGTATTTGCAAACAAATTTCAAAATGCAGTAAGTGCAAACAACAACCAGCAAAATCGTCAAAAGTGTGGTCTCGCCGGCAAGTTGCCCGACAAAAAAGCATGCGCCACCATAAATGAAGTTGACCAAAAAATACAGCAGCAAAAACTTGATGAATTTGTTTATGGTCTTAAACTTAAAACAGATGCTGACATACACAAACGCCATGCCAAATTGCAGCAAAAAAGAGCCAAACACCCCCATATACAGTGCCGGCATGCACAGTGCGACCGCTGCTGAAAGCATTGAGGACAGCCAAAACAGTTTTCCCTCTTCCTTTGCCAGCAGCGAAACAGACTTCAAAACAAGAAGGCATATAATGAAGTTTTCAAGCAGCACATATTCAACAACAATCTGCATCTTTCCTCCTCAAAGACATTTTAAACCCAATCACCACTTCAAAAATAAGAAAAAAAGGACCTTTTCGGTCAATTTTTGTCTAATTTGAGGGGTTGACATCACCTTTTGGGTGTGATATAATGTCTCTGTCTTAAAAAAGGAGAAAAATATGGAAGATTTAAGAGTGGATTATGGTGCTGTTGTTGATAATGACGGCTTCCAATATATTGGTTGGCAGTATATAAATGAAGGCAAAAATGTTGGCATGATTTTTGTAAATCAACGCACAAATGAAAATTATTGCCTGACAATCAAAACTCACATGTTCAACAATCTTGTTGGTTTTGCAAAAAGTGGATTGAAACAAACAATAAGACAAATGTTTGTCATGATGAGAGGTGGCATTGATGTGCAAAACTACAACATCATGCTTACAAACTATGCCGCATTGCCAGCAAGCATGTTTCAGTCAAACAAAGAATTCATCACCCACTATCAACAAGGCCTCGATGAAATGGCAAGCACTATGGTTGGAAAACAGACCCTGCCTCCTGAAACATTAATTGAAACAAAAGAGGAAATCAAAAGAGTAACAACCTCCAAAACAGCCGAAAGAAAATAACAATAAAAAACACCATTTCTGGTGTTTTTTTGTTGTCTTTATTTTTTGTTTTTGTTTCTGATTTTTTCAATCCAAGGTGGAATTGAATTTATGCTTGGACCAACATCCACATGTGAAGAGTTTTCGTCTTGTT
Source organism: uncultured Clostridia bacterium (assembly GCA_947631485.1). GTDB lineage: Bacteria > Bacillota > Clostridia > Christensenellales > UBA1242 > Caccovivens. The sequence goes on from CANRLJ010000009.1 coordinate 1,605, forward strand.
CAAGATGCACATCTTGTTGTGGTGGAGTTTGTTGAGCGTTATAGCCCCAAGGGTTGAAGGTCTTAAATTGGTTGTCTTGTTGCTCTTGTTTTGGTTCTTCAGCCTTTGGCTCTTCTTTTTGTTCATCTTTGGTCTCTTCTTCTCCAGGAACTTTGAAGCCTGTTGCAATGATTGTTATTTCAACTTCGTCTCTCATATCTGGGTCGATGCTGCTTCCGAAGATGAGGTTGCAAGATGGGTCAATGACTTCCTTCACAAGATTTGCCGCTTCATTAACTTCTCTAAGAGTGATGTCGCTGCCGCCCTTGATGTTCAACACAACACCTGTTGCGCCCTCAATGGTGGTTTCAATAAGTGGAGATGCAACTGCTTGTCTGACTGCATCAAGCGTTTTGTTTTCGCCCTTGCCATGACCAATGCCCATATGTGCAAGTCCGCGATTTCTCATGATGGTTTCGATGTCGGCAAAATCCAAGTTTATCATGCCGGTGAACACGATGAGGTCTGAAATGCCCTGAATTCCTTGTCTTAAAACATCGTCTGCATATCTGAACGCTTCAACCAAAGTTGTCTTTTCAGGCAAAATTGTAAGCAGTCTTTCATTTGGAATAATGACGATGGTGTCAACATATTTTCTGAGTTCTGCAATTCCTTTTTCGGCGTTTTGCATCCTTTTTGGATTTTCAAATTGGAAAGGTTTTGTAACAATTCCGACTGTCAAAATGCCAAGTTCTTTTGCAATCTGTGCAATGACTGGTGCAGCACCTGTTCCTGTTCCGCCGCCCATACCTGCGGTGATGAACACCATGTCTGTCCCTTTCAAAATTTCGGTGATTGAAGATTTGCTTTCCTCTGCCGCCTTTCTTCCAATTTCAGGAATTGCACCAGCACCACGGCCTCCTGTCAATCTTTCGCCGATTTGAAGCCTTTTGTCTGCTTTTGATATTAAGAGGGCTTGCTTATCAGTGTTTATGGCAACAAACTCCGCAGAGCGAACATTTGCTTCAATCATACGATTTACTGCGTTGTTTCCGCCGCCACCAACACCAAGCACCTTGATTTTTACTATTGAAGTTGGATTGTTATTGTTGTTATTGTTATTTACTTCCATTTTTATCTCCTTTCAGCTTCTTTTACTTATTTTACATGAAAATTACGCTTTTGGCAACAATTTTTAAGTATTTTTGAGTCATTTTAGCGCTTATTTGCTCAATTTGTTTCGATTGCAGCGTTCACAAGCCCCAAAACACTTGCAAGTTCTGGCTTGTCCATCGCAGGAATTGGTGGCACGCCATACATGATGTTTCTTCCGATGCACTTTGCAAAATAGTCCTTGCCACCCTTAATCTTGCTTACGCCAGCGCCACACAAATAGATTGGATAGTATGGCACGTACTCTTTTGCAAACAGTCGGATGCACTCGTTTATGGTCTTTGCAATCAAATCCAACCTGTATCCCACAACTTCGTTTGCATATGAGAGCGGAATTTTTGTTGCTCTGCCGCCAAGAGTTATCAATTCATAGAAATCGTTGTCCGAGCCCTTCAAAGAAAGCACAATTTGTTTTTTCAGATTTCTCGCATCGTTGTAGTCTATTCCGCAGGCTTCTGACAAATCGCTTGTTATATGCGAGCCACCCATCGAGAAGGAAACCAGGTTTGTCAGCCCATCGCCTTTCACAAAAGCCACGCTTGTGGTTCTGGCTCCAACATCAATAACAATACATGTGCGCTCTCTTTCTTCTTTTTCAAGGACAATCATTGCCTCACAAAGAGGCTCACTTAAATATTCCACTTGTTCAATGCCAAGGCGACTTAAAATTTTGTTGAATACTGAGATAAACTGGCTTTGTGCCAAAATCACAGAAAGGTCTGCAGAAATCTTTTCTGCCTTAAGTCCAACAGGAGAACTCGTCTTGCGATTGTCATCAAGCGAAAAATAAATTGGATTGATGGACAAAATTTCCATGTCATCAATGCTGATTTTCTTTGAAACATTTTCTGACAGAGCCTGAACATCCGTCTTTCTTACAACTCTCTTAAATTTGAAAGTGATTTGTTCGCGTGCCGAAGTGACCTTTGAAAATTCGGCAGGAACTCCAACAAACACCTTTTGGATTTTCTTCTTATAGACTGATGTGACCTGAGAAAACAATGATGCCATTGCGTCTTCAAGCAACGAGTTTTCAATAAATTCGCCCTCAATAAAGCCGGCATAATCAACTTGTGCACGGGCTTTGATGTTGAATATATTATTGACACCACGCTGTGCCACTAAGAGGCTGAGTTTTGAAGAGCCAATCTCAACAACTGCCACATCTTCTGCCATAATACCCCCATTTTCTACCCTCATTTTAAAACATATATCGACAAAAAGTCAAATATTTTTACATAGAATTTTATAAAAATTTAATTTTATTTATATTTATGCATAATTATGCATATGAGAATTTGTGCAATCTGTGGCACAAAAAGAAAACAAGATGTCGGCTGCAAAGCCAAACATCTTATAATTCTAACAAACTTGCATATATGTCTTTTTCAGTGCGATGTAGGTGCTTGTCCAAAGGCAGATTGTCCACCTTGATTGCACAGTGTGAAAGAAACTCTGTCGTCAAAGCCTGGGCAACTGGCTCTTTTTCTTTTGAAACAAATAAATATTCATTTTCGTATTTTTTCACATAAATTTGATTTCCGCCAGCATCAAGCACCTGTCCATCTTGTGATTTCCCAAACAAAGTACTCTCAAAAGAGAACATCAATTTAATCTTCTCCGAAAAGGCAAATTTTGGATTGTTTATCACAAAAACCCTGTCCTGATTTGTCGTCAATTTGAAGGAATAATATTCCGTTTCGCTTTCGGTGTAGGTTGAGACGTCAAGGCTTTTAAACTTTCCGACAAGTTCTGAAACATCTCTGTTTGTCTGCAGCATCAAGGAGTAAAAGTCCTTTATTGCCCCTTGTTCGACATCCAAAAAATCGCCCTCTGAAATTTCAGTGCTTTTGATTTTCAGCCCGTTTACATCAATTGTGTTTGGCTGCTCTTCTGGGTCAATCCTAAGCACCCTCAAATCTCTGTCGCATACATAGGTGTGCTCTTCTGTCACTACAGAAAACAGTTCCTCGCGCTCAGCAACATGAATTATCATCTTGTTTGGAAAGACTGTTTCAATGTTCAGCACACGGATATAGGCAAACAATTTGTTATTTTTGGTTGCATTTTTAAGGTTTTTCTCATAGCCTTTCTTTCCTTCAAACAAAACACACTCGCCATATTTAAAGCCGCCCGCCTCAACGATTTCTTTGTCCGAAAGCCCCTGCAAATTTATCTTTGTTGAGTGAAATTGCACAGAAACTGACGACAAGGCAAAAAGCGTCCAAAAAAGTATGAGCGCAACCACCACAACCGAAAACAACACTGAAAGAGAAATGATAAGTTTTTTGTTCAAATTTTCCTCACGATGTCGGCACCCAAAAGACGATATTTTTCTTCAATCTTTTCATATCCTCGATCGATGTAATGCAAGTTGTGAACTGTGGTGTATCCCTCCGCTGCCATGCCGGCAATCAAAAGTGAAGCCCCCGCTCGCAAATCTGACGCAAATACATCCGCCCCATACAATTTTTCCACGCCCTTGATGAGTGCAGTTCTGTCTTTTATGACAATGTTTGCCCCCATCTTGTTCAACTCTCCCGCCGCCCCAAACCGATTTTCAAAAAGGTTTTCTTGCAACAGACACACGCCCTTGCTCACACTTTGAAGTGCCATCATTTGAGGTTGGAGGTCAGTTGGAAAAAATGGATATGGCCAAGTCTGAATTTTTTCTATTGAAACAGGTCTTTTTCGTGCCCTCAACCTTATTTTATCATTTTTTATATTCACAAGGCAAGCGGATTGTTTAAGAAAAGACAGCAAACTTTCATTGTGCTGTTGGATTGCTCTTTCAATCAAAACATCTCCGCCACAAGTTGCTGCGGCAATCAAATATGTTCCTGCAACAATGCGGTCGGGCATGACAGAATACTGCGTTCCGTGAAGTTTTCTAACTCCAAAAATCTTGATGCAATCCGTGCCAGCCCCAAACACCCTTCCGCCCATGCTGTTTATGAAGTTTTGCAGGTCAACAATCTCTGGCTCTTTGGCAACATTTTTCAAAGTTGTCACACCATCAAGCAAACAGGCACACATCATCAAACTTTCGGTTGCGCCCACACTTGGAAAATCCAAAACAACCTCTCCAGCATGCAGATTTTCGCCGTAACAATAAAGATAGCCATGCCTGTCAACAATCCTCACCCCAAGGGTTTTGAAGGATTTCAAAAATATGTCAATCGGACGACTTCCAATCTTGCATCCGCCCGGTCTTGCAATCACTGCGTTTCTAAATCTGCCCAAAAGTGCTCCCAAAATAAAGATGGACGCCCTCAGTCCACTTGTAAGTTCGTGCGTTATCTTTGCATTTTGAACATCTTTGGCGTCTATGTATAATTCCTTTCCTGACAGAGCACTTTTTATGTTTAAAAGAGACAGAATTTCTCTCATATAGATTATGTCGGTCAAATCAACATAATCCCTAAGCAAAATCTCTCCCTCGCACAGTGAACAGGCTGCCAAGATTGGCAAAAGTGCGTTTTTGGATGTGTCAACCTGCACACTGCCAAGAAGTTTTCTTCCTCCGTTTATAATCAGTTTTTCTTCCATATAACCATTGTATGTTTTAGGATGTTGTCATGTTCTGCGACTGTGCCTGCTGACCGAAAGTGCAACGCCCACCCCAGCCATAAACACCGCCACCGACGTTCCTCCACTTGAAATAAATGGAAGGGGAAGCCCCGTTGGTGGAATACTGCCCGTGACCACGGCAATGTTCAACAAAGTTTGAACGGCAATAACAATTCCCACGCCGCAGGCAAGCAGACAGCCAAATCTGTCTTTGGCATTTAGCCCAATTTTAAACAAGAAAAACACCAAGGCGAAGAAAGCCGCCATCAGACACAAACATCCAAAAAAGCCAAGTTCCTCACCTATAATTGAAAAGATGAAGTCAGATTCCGCAAAAGGAAGAAACAAAAACTTCTGCCGTGACTGAAACAGCCCCACTCCAAACAATCCGCCATTTCCAAGCCCATAAAGTGACTGAATCAACTGAAAGCCCTCGCCCTGCGGAGTTGCCCATGGGTCGATGAAGGCAAAAAGGCGCTTCAATCTGTAGGGTTCAAGAAGGATGAGCACAGGCACTGCCACAACTCCAACGCTGGAAAACATCAGGGTGTGCTTTTTGCTCATGCCGCCAATAATCAACATGAAAAGAGTGACAAACGCCAAGCACATTGTCACGCTCATGGATGGCTCAATTATCACCAAAAGACAAAGAGTGCCTGCGACAATCAGTGCTGGCAACAAGCCTCTAAATGTCTTTATCTTTTCGTGATTTTCACTTAAATAGCAGGCAAGAAACAAAACCAAAGAAAACTTTGCAATTTCGGATGGCTGAATTGACACTCCCAAAAGATTTATCCACCGATTTGCCCCATAACTTTGCACGCCAAACCCCGGAACAAAAACCAAAACCAGCAAAACCACACTCACTGCAAGAATAATGTATTTATATTTTTTCAATATGTGATAATCAATCAAAGACAGGACAATCATGGAAAATGCTCCCAAAATCACCCCAAAAATCTGCTTGTAAAGAAAGAAAAATTGGTTGTGATATCTGTAATTGGCAGAATAACAACTTGCACTATAAACCATGATGCAGCCAAAGATTGTCAGAAGAAAGACAAGTGCCACAACCACAATTTCTGTTTTTGAATATCTATTTTTAAAGGTCATATCCAAGCACCAACTCTTTGAAATGTTCGCCACGCTCTGCATACGAAGAAAATTCATCAAAACTTGAACATGCAGGGCTTAAAAGACAAAAATCGTCATTTGTCGCAGTTTTAAGACAATAAGCGACAGCATCATCAAATTTGGAAAAAACTTCGACAGAATATCCAAACTTTTTTGCATGTCTGGCAATGTTTTCGCCCTCTTCTCCAAAACAAACCACACGCTTGATGTGATATCCCAAACAAAAGAGGTCGTCATAATTTATGTCCTTTCCTCTTCCACCCATAAGCAGCAAAATGCTTTTGTCAGAAAAAGCATCCACGCATGCAATTGTGGAGGCAACATTTGTCGCCTTGCTGTCATCCACATATGTTGCTCCATCAATTTGCCCCAAAATCTCCATCCGATGTGCCGCTGGCGAAAACTGTTTGATGGCAAGTTGCATGTCCTCCGGCCTCACTTTAAGATGAGAACATATGCACACACTTGCAAGCACATTTTCCAAATTTTTTGAACCCTTAAGCGGAATTTCACTTGCGTCCAAAACAGGTGTCTTATTTAAGAAAATTGCACTTTTCCACAAATAAACACCTTTTTTTTGCTTATTTTTTGAAAAAAATTCGATTTTTTTGCGTAATTTCAATTTTTTTGTCTCTTCGTCATCAAAATTTAAAATCAAAATGTCGCCGTGTTTCATGTTTTGCGCAATCTTGCTTTTCACCCTTTTATACTCTTCAAAAGACCCATGCCTGTCCAAATGGTCAGGTTGGATATTCAAAATGCAAGCAATTTTTGGATGAAAGTATCTGCTTGTTTCAAGTTGGAAATTGCTGACCTCACACACAACAATGCTATCCTTTGTGGTCTGTTGGCAGATGGCAGAAAATGGCAAGCCAATGTTTCCACACAAAAATGTTTTGTATCCTGCACCTTTTAAAATTTTGTTCACAAGCATGCTGACGGTTGTCTTTCCGTTTGTGCCAGTGATTGCCACAATGCGACCCTGGCTGTGAAGATATGCAAAATCCAACTCGCTGATGACTGGTATTTTTTTGTCACTGAAAACCTTTAAAAGCGGGTTTCCAATGCACTTTATTCCAGGGCTTATTATCACCAAATCATACTTCTGTTTTTCCGGAGACCTTTCAAAGCCAATGCAGTCGCGTTTTGTCAAATCGTCGTCATAGAGGCTTATGTGTGCCCTATACTTTTTTAAGACATTGACAACCGACCGACCACTTTCGCCAAGCCCATAGACCAAAACATTTTTGTTTTTTAACTTCATGCTCCCTGCCCTTATCAAATTCCAACGGCAAGAACCCCCACAAGAACAGAAAGGCAAACTGCCGCCGTCACTACTATATATACGACGACAATTCTGTTTTCATGCACCCCTTTTTTCTCGAAATGGTGATGAAGTGGCGCCATCAAAAACACCCTCTTTTTTGTGCGTTTATAGTGCAAAACCTGAATTATATCTGAAAGTGCGGAAAGAACAAACATAATTCCCATGATTGGCAAAAGAAGTTCCAGCCCTGACAAGATTGCAGTGATGGCAATAAATCCGCCTAAGGCAAGCGAGCCGGTGTCACCCATAAAGATTTTTGCCGGAAAGCAGTTGAACAACAAAAAGCCAAGCAGCGCCCCGCACATGCCAAAGCAAATCAGTGCCATATTTTGAAATTCCACCGAGCCAATCGTCGCCAAGATAATTCCAAAAAACAAGCAATAGATAAACGACACTCCGCCAGCCAGCCCATCAAGGCCGTCCGTCAGATTCACGCTGTTCACGGTTGCAACCAGCACCAAAACCACAAGTGGAATAATCAGCCAGCCGATGTCAAACTCATATGCAAAAAACTTCAAGGTTGTGCATCCCGACATATATGCATAAATCGCAACAACAATCGCAATGCCAACTTGTCCAATTATCTTTTGATATGGCTTCAAACCCTCGTTGTGATGATTGTAAATCTTCAAAAAGTCGTCCAAAAAGCCGAGCAACGCATAACAAAATGTTATTGCAAGGCAAAACCACGCCAAAAAGGTGTTGTAGCGAAGCATAAAGCAAGCAGCAAACAGGATTGTAAACAGGAAAATCAGCCCTCCCATGGTTGGAGTTCCCTCCTTGCTTTTGTGCTTGTCCACATATTGCAAAATGCTTTGCGAGGCCTTAAGTTTTTTGCACATCCAAAGCACAAACGGAGCAATCAGCGTTGAAAAAAACAGACAAAAAAGACCGCAAATCAAAAACCTTATTGTCATGACAACTCCTTGGCGGAAAAATTTGGATTGATGTCTTTGATGCATGAATAAATTGCGTCAAAATCGTTGTAAGGATATTTGACCAAGCCAATTTCTTGATATTTTTCAGCACCTTTTCCTGCCACAATAACAATGTCTCCGGGTCTGGCAAGAGCAATCATCTTTGAAATTGCCGCCTTTCTGTCCGTCTCGACAAAATGCCTCTTCTTCATGCCAGTTTCAATGTCCGCAATGATGTCGGTGTCCTTTTCAAGACGAGGGTTGTCGTTTGTGAGGCAGACATAATCGGCAAAACTCTCCGCAATATGCCCCATCTTTCCCCTTTTGTCTTTGTCACGATTGCCACCGCATCCAAAGACAACATAAACCTTTTGGTCTGTCAATGTCCTTGCGGTCTTTAAGATGTTCATAAGGCTGTCTGGCGAGTGCGCATAATCCACAACGATGTGCTTTCCATCAAAGTTGATGACATTAAATCTTCCTTCCACAGGATTGACAAAATTCAAACCGCTTGCAAGTTGTTTGTCGTCCAGCCCTAAAACATTGCACACCGTCAAAGCAGCAAGAGAGTTGTAAACGTTATAATTCCCCACCAAATTTGTCCTCATTTCAATCACACTGTCATCGACATTTGCAACAAATCTCGACCCGTTCATAGAGCAATATATGTCAATGGCAAAGGTGTCGCTTGGAGACACAATTCCATAGGTTTTGTATGGAACTTTACACTTTGGCAAAAACTTCGCCACAATCTCATCATCGCAGCAGAAAACGGCATTTTTCATGTGTTCTGGCTTAAAAAACGAGCATTTTGTCTTTGCATAGGCATCAATGGTCTTGAAATAATCAAGATGATCCTGTGTTATGTTTGTCAAAACTCCAACCTCAAACATAATGCCATCAATTCGGCATTGGTCTATTGCATGGGCGGAGACCTCCATCACAACATATTCCACACCAGCATCCCGCATCTGGCTAAATGTTTTGTGCAAAAAGTCAGCATCTGGCGTGGTGAGAGGGCAATCATATGTCTTTCCACCAAAAACCACTCCACTTGTGCCAATTACACCAACTTTTTTGCCATTTCTCTTCAAAATTTCTGCAATCAAATACGAAGTGGTGGTCTTTCCGTTAGTCCCCGTGATGCCAATTATTTTCAGTTCATCACACGCTCTGCCATAAAAGTTTGCACACGCATGTGCAAAGATGCTGCGAGTGTGATTGCCTTTCAAAACCCTCTCCCCAAAATCGAAATAAGAAAAGCAAACGGCAGCACCATCCTCAATCGCCTTTTTGCACCTTTCCTCCGCTTTTTCTTTGTCTTGTGTGAGACAAAAATATGCGGTGCCTTTTTGCACTTCTTCATTTGTCCTTGCAATGTTTGAAATTTCAACATTGCCATATTTTTTCACGCCTTTCACAATTTCTTTTAAGAGCATAGTTTTCTCCTTTATAAAATATGAAATATTTTAATAGTCAAAGTCTCGCATTTAACCATGCTGTCAAAATTAGTCCAAATTAGACAAAAATTTTGCTACTTTTTAAGCCCATCAACTGCCTGCTCATAAAATTCCAAGGCGTCACTGTCAAAGGTGGTGGTCAGTGCCAACCCTTCCTCCAAATCATCTTCACATTGGGCCAAAATGGCGCTCAAAATTTCTGTGAATTTCAAATCTTTAAACAAATAAAACGCCAAAGAGCCCGGAATTGTGTTTATTTCATTTACATAAAGTGTTTTTGCACCCTCATCATACAAAAAATCCACCCTCACCACTCCGCTGCAATCAAAAAGGCGATAAACCTGCTGGGTTATGGTTTGAATTTTTTTCGTCAGGGTTTTGTCTGCCTCGCGGCTTCTTCCACTTTGAGAGATATATTTGTCTTCAAAAGAAAAAATTTCACCTTTGTTTGTCACCTCCGCCACATGAGAAAGGATGCAATCGCCATGATGAGCAAAACAAGCGCAGTTATATTCCCTCAAATTTTCAACAAGTTTTTCCACCAACACCTTTGTGTCAAACGAAAAGGCAAGTTCCACAGCGTCGGCAAATTCGGTTTCGTTGTGACAGACGGAAATTCCAATGCTGCTTCCAAGATTTGCAGGCTTCACAATCACAGGAAATTTAAGTTTCACTTTCGCACGGTCATATGTGCATCTGTTGAAATAAACATATTCAGGTGTCGGAATTTCATTTGCCTTCAAGATGTCTTTCATAACAACTTTATCCATGCAGATGGCGGAGGACAACACCCCCGAAGATGAAAACGCAACATCGCAAGCATTGAAAATTCCGGAAACGCAGCCGTCCTCGCCTATGCGCCCATGGCAACAGTTCAGCACCACCCCAATGTCACAGTAGTGCACAAATTTGTTTTTCTTTTTGCACAACAACACCCTTTCTCCAAGCAGCATTGTCACTTGCTTCAAATTTTTTGCGTATTTCCTGAAATTTTTGTATATCTCAATGTCTGACAGGTTGTCGCCCACCCACCAGATGCCGTTTTTGTCCATATAGACAAGCACGGGCTCAAACTCTTTAGGCAAATTTTTGACTGCCTGCAACGCAGTGATGATTGAAATGTCATGCTCCACACTTTTTCCACCAAACAAAACTAAACACTTTTTTCTCATAGAAACTCCTATGAGAATATATGATTTTTCCTTTCGCCAAGGTTACTTCCCTTCATCATAAGTTTTGTCATCCTGAGCACAGCGAAGGATCTCAATAAAAAAGACAGGTTCAAACCCTGTCTCTAAAAATTATACTTCGCCTTTGTTGTTCTCTCTTTTGTCGTTCACTTTGTTGTGTCTCACTTTGTTGTGGTTCACTCTTTTTTTGTTGCTCACTCTTTTTTTGTTGTTCTGGCATTGTCTTTGTTTCAGTTTCTGTTTCTTTTGCCATCAAATCTTTTACACTTCCGTCTTTCGCTCTAACATATAAGTGCTGCCAGCCTGGACACCCTTTAAAAACCTCGCCATCTCGTATTTGTTGAACCAAATGCTCAAAAACTGATACACTTTCCAACCTGAAACAAGCAGCAAATGCCCACGTGCCTACTTTCTTTACAGAACTTGGGATTGTTACGCTTTCTAAAACCGTGCAGAAATCAAATGCATGGGCTCCTATTTCATTAACTCCCTCTGTAATTGTTACGCTTGTTAAACGTTCGCATCCTCTAAATGCATATCCGCCTATTTTCTTTACAGTACTTGGAATTGCTACTGTGTCCAGATTTCTGCAAAACTCAAATGCACCTTCTCCTATTTCGGTAACTCCCTCTGGAATTGTTACACTTTCCAAATGTTTGCAGCAACAAAACGCCGCCTTTCCTATTTCAGTAACTCCATTTGGAATTGTTATATTTCTCAAGGAATCGCAAGCAAAAAATGCATTTTCGCCTATTTTCTTTACAGTACTTGGAATTGTTACACTTTCCAAAACTTTGCAGAAATGAAATGCATGGTTTCCTATTTCCGTAACTCCCTCTGGAATTGTTACGCTTGCCAAATTTATGCATCGAGAAAACGCAGCCTTTCCTATTTCAGTTACTCCCTCTGGAATTGTTACGCTTTTCAATGAATTGCAACCAGAAAACGCAGCCTTTCCTATTTCAGTTACTCCCTCTGGAATTGTTATACTTTTTAAAGTTTCACATCTCGCAAAAGCGTATTCACCTATTTTTGTAACATGTTTCCAAAATTTTCCAGGATTTTTTTCAAGCAATTTTATATCTCTATCTAAGACTTCTATTAAAATGCCTTTCTTTTTCTTCATTTCCCCTCTCCTTTTAACTGAGTTTATTGTATCATAAAATAGGAATGTTGTCAATATGTAAAAAATAAAAAAAGACAGGCCAAAAGGTCTGTCTTTTTTTTACAATCAATAGTTTAAAGTTAAGTTATCTGTTTTGGTCTTCTCTGTTGAGGTATCTCTACCCCTC
>CANRLJ010000010.1 GCA_947631485.1 uncultured Clostridia bacterium
CCGGAGCGCCAGATTCGTCAAGCACCACACCAATTCTGGTCTTTGAGCAAGCATAATTTATTATGTTTTCAACAATCTTATCGTAGTTTCTGTTAAAGGTCAAATCTTTGTCCTGCGACCTTGTTTCAACTGTGTTTCCCTCTTGTTTTTGATACATGTGAACAGTAAATTTGTTTGGGCTGTCGGTTGCACCATCACCAACCCCAATGACCTTGTCCTTAATAAACCTTTGAAGTTGTTGTTTGTTTTTGCTTGTCAGTCCAATGTAGTTGCCCATTTGCTTATACCAAGCCTTAACTTGTTGAAGAGCCTCAACAATAGACACCGACCTTCCCCCAAAGTCCCTAACCCTAACAGGAACATCTTGCGAGAAGTCAATTTCAAAGTCAAAATAGCCTTTCTCATCGGCAATCTCTTTGCCATCGTTGTCTTGATAATCAAATCCAAGGACAAAAAGATATGTGGCATATTCCAGTGCATCTTGATAGTAGTTCAGTGGCTTGCTAGGAGAACCCTCAGCATATGCCGGTGAATAATAGAAGTCGGCATAGTCTTTGTCCGCTTCCAACTGTTTATTATCGTATGTTGTATAATACTTTTCAAAATTAGGAAATGATTCCTGTCCCAGTCTAGACATAGCAAAGAGCCAGTCAGCAGATTGTATGGTGTAAGAATCGCCGTTCTTTTCTATTGCGTCAGAATTTTTTTCAAAAACTGTCTTTTCAATGCTTATTGGCACTGCCCAGTTCCAACCTTTGTTCATGTCGAGTGTGACAATTTGTTTTGAAACAGAAACATTTCCATCGCCTGCATCGGTGGTGATGTCTGTGACTCTTGATATTGTGTATCGTAAACTATCATAAAGATAAAACCTTTGATTTTGATTAACAAAATTTGTGTATGTAAGCGCCTGTGTCGTGTCTATATCTTGGAATATTTGTTCTCCAACCACTTCCGTATTAAAGTCTTCATAAACATGATACAAATTAATTAACAATTCATGTGCAAAAATATTGTAATAATTTTCTGATGCATTTTCTCCAACTGCTTCCCTAAAGCCATATGTTGCAGGCTTGGACAAAACCTTGATACCTTCGGCAAATCTGGTATCAATTCTCTCGACGCCAAATTCGTTTTCACCAGCACAACCGGTCAAAAACAACATTATTAGGCACAACAAAATTGGAAAAAACCTGAATTTCTTTTTCATATGTTTATGATAGCACAAATAACAAAAAAAAACAAGGAATTTTTATTTCCTTGTTTATTTTTTTAGTAATCATATTCTTTTCCTTTGTTATAAGCATAAACAATGCCCTGATTCAAAGAAACAGTGCTGGTTTCAGAGTATAGTTGCGAGTTTTGAGCGTCAATCTGCTCGGCAGATGCTGTTGCAATCATAACTTTGTCAGACCTGCCGTCCACAAGATATTGCTCAAAATTGTCATAATTTCTGGCCATAACAACTTTTAATGTCAATTCCTGAACTTCATCATATTTAGTTTCAACCACCATCACATAACGTGCTGAAACAGTGATGCCCATATCATATCCAGACACACTGCTTCCTGTTATCGATTTGCATGCAAACAAGATATCCGCACCATCCAAACTTGGGATAGGGTTTTCGCTGTTATTTATGCTTGACCCTTGTGCGCCTTTTTGAGCATAAATCCTTAAAGCGTTGTTGGCTTTTGTTTCAAACAAAGAATCATTTTCTTCGGTTGATGTTTCACATGACATTGCAATTCCTGCTTCTCCACTGTAAGGTTTGAAGACATTTTTGCTCTTTATCATGTTGGCAAAATCTCCAGATGTCATTTCGTTTCCAGTAAACAGTGCTTCGTCAAGCCCAAGAAGACAATAAGTAGGCGTTTCAGAACGACCATTTTTGTAGTATGCCCCAAAGAACAAACCTTCGTTGTTTTTCTTGACATGCGTCACCCTCAAAAATGTCGCTGGTAAGCCGGCATTTGCGTTCTTGACAAAAATTGAGTTATCTGCCCACAACGTTTCTTCCAGAGCATTTACAAGAACTGGAATATTATATTTCCTTTGACCGTTTTCGGTTTTGTAGATATATTCTTCTGCAGGCTTTGACAAATCGGTGTATGTTGGCAGTGTCAAGTTGACTCCTTCAATTTGGTCAAGCAGGCGGCTTTGCCCATTTACAGACCAGTTGACTTTCATCAAATCCTCATCAAAAGTTGCGGAAACATTGTCTGAACCAGACTTTCCAATCAGCCTTCCGCCGTCATAAGCCGTCCAATCAACGCCAAGCAAGAAAAATGGATTTCCTACTGCTGGGCCCTCTTCGTCTGTTGGCTCTCCAACCCAGTTTCCTTTGCTGTCTTTATAAATCTTATACACATCATATTGATGCTCAGCGCCAGATTCGGCCTTTGTGCCTGCATAATATGTGTCATTGTTTCCAACAGAATATTTAAACTTAAAGTCTTCGCTCGTCATTTGAACATACAGGTCAGACTCATCCTCACGATAGTGAAAGTTCATTGCCTTTTGTGCCTCTCCGACAATAGCCAAGAGTTTTCCTGCGTTTTGTTCGAGTTTTTCTTTGTTGGTGTCAACAGGTGGCTTTTCTGGTGTCTCTTGTGGAGTGGTTGGTTTATCCTTGTCCTCTGGGTCAATGGTTTGCTGATAGTCGTCATCGTTGTCTATTGGTGGAATAACAGGTTTTGCACACGCACCAAAAGCACTTATTCCAAAAAACATACTGGTTGCCAACACAGCGATTTGACATTTTTTCAAAAATCTTTTCATATCTTCTTCTCCATAATATATACTATCACTTTATACAAAATTTTGCAATACTTTTTTCAAAATTTTGAATTGTTTTTCTTTGTGAGCCCCAATTTGTCGCCCTGACTGTTGTCATCCTAACCCTTTAATGTCATCCTGAGCAAAGCGAAGGATCTCTCTTTCCAATTTGTTGCCCTGACCTCCTATTGTCATCCTGAGCAAAGCGAAGGATCTCTTTCCAATCTGTCATCCTGAGCAAAGCGAAGGATCTCTCTCACTCCTCGCCGCTTCTCATATAATAAAACAAATACTGCTGGGCAAAGCCAGAAAGAAGCCCAAATTCTTTTGTAAGATTAAACCTAATCCTCTCTCGATTTTGCTCTGCATCATAAAATTTGTTATACATTTTTGCCATCCATGTGTCCACAGGAAAGACATCTCCTCTGCCATAGCCAAACAGCAAGATGCAATCTGCCACCTTTGGCCCAACACCAGAAAGAGCAATAAGTTTTCTTCTCAGTTCCCCGGTTTCCAGTTCTTGCCAAGCGAGCAGCGTTTCTTCGTCAACCTGCCTGACCACATTATAAAGATATTTTGCACGGTAGCCCGCGCCAATCCTTGCAAAAAAATCTTCACCCACTGAAAGCAGCTTCTCTCTGGTTGGAAAGGCATAAAACCCATCCTTTTTCTCTCCAAGTTTTTCCCTCAGCCTGCCCAAAATAAGTTGGATTCTTTTTATGTTGTTGTTGGCGGAAATGATAAATGAAACAACCGTCTCAAACAGGTCATTTTTCAAAATTCTTATGCCATATCCAAACTCCACCGGCCTCTTCATGATGTCATATTTTGAAAGTGTTTTCTTGATTTTGCCATAATCTGTTTTAAGGTCGAAAAAGTGTTCAAAATACTTAGTATTTTTGGTTATTATTTCATAACCAAACTCGGTTTCTTTGATTGCCGCTCTGCAGTCTTTTGACAAAACTTCATAGCCGTTGTCGGTCTTGTCGTATGCAAAAATCTGTCCACACTCCAAGATGTGTTGTGGATTAAAATCTTCCTTTCCGTAAATCAAAATCTTGTTTGGCTTAAGTTCGTATTTCATCCTTCACCTAGAAAACAAAAAAAGGCATTGTTACTGTGCCTTTTTCGTTGTTTTTTGCGCTTGCTCTTCCACAACGGAAACAACATTTTTTCCGCCGTGAGTTTCAAACTTCACGATTCCATCTTTAAGAGCAAAAAGCGTGTAGTCTTTTCCAAGAGCAACATTTGTGCCAGGATAAACTTTTGTTCCGCGTTGTCTGATTATAATTGAACCAGCGGATACAAATTCGCCAGCATAAGCCTTAACCCCAAGACGTTTGCTTTGTGAATCTCTGCCGTTTTTGGTGCTTCCGCCGCCCTTTTTATGGGCAAAGAGTTGTAAATTTATAAACATCTTTCCTTAACCTCCATTTTAACAAATTTAGGATATTGATTTTGTATATCTTCAAGTGACTTTTCAAGTGTAGTCAAAAGCATATGTGCATCTTTGTTGTTTTCAAAAAGTAAGACCTGCAAATAGCCATCCTGTTTTGTGACATCTGCTTTCAGTTTCAAAACCTCATCAATTCCCTTCGCGGCCATTTGAGTGACTGCGGAAACTGCACTGCACACAATATCTTTGCCACTTTCGGCAAAATAACTGTGCCCTTTCACCTGAAAACCATTTATTTTGTCTTTATCTTTGAAAATATAAATCTTAATCATATTACATCTTTATTGAAACAATCTTAATTTCAGTCCATGGTTGTCTGTGACCTTGTTTCTTGCGTTCGTTTTTCTTTGGCTTATACTTAAAAACAACAATCTTGTCGCCTTTTCCATGAGCAAGAACTTCAGCAACAACTTCGGCTGACTTAACAGTAGGTGTCCCAGCAACAGTTTTTTCTCCGTCAGAAACAAGCAAAACATCAAGTTTAATCTTGTCGCCAACAGCATTTTCAAGTTTTTCAACTCTAACAATGTCGTTTAATGTGACATTATACTGTTTTCCACCTGTTTGAACAACTGCAAACATATTTAAACCTCCTCTAACCAAACTCGCTGTCGTCAAGGCAGAGCCAAGTCATTTTGTTTGTTTTGAAGAGAAAATTTCCAACAAAACAAGCCCGACACATGCGGATACCTGGATATAATACCAAAAACGCCAACATTTTGTCAAGTAAAAACTCAAAATTTGTCAAAATAACTCCAGCATTTCCCTGTTATTTCAGCACTTTGCAGCCTAGGTATGGCACAAGAACATCAGGAACAGTCACTGTGCCATCTGCGTTTTGATATTGCTCCAAGATGGCAGGAAATATTCGGCTGGTGGCAATTCCGCTTGCATTTAAAGTGTAAACAAAGTCCTTTTTGCCGTCTTTTCTGAGAACTCGCGTGTTTGTTCTGCGCGCCTGATAGTCAAAAGCGGTGCTTATGCTGCTGACCTCGGTGTATCTGTTCATGCTTGGAATAAAAATTTCGATATCCCAAGTTTGTGCCATGCCGTGTGCATAATCTCCCCCAGCAAGTTGAACAAGACGATAGTGCAGTCCAAGTTTTTGCACGATGCGTTCCGCCTTGCCCAAAAGTTCCTTCCAAGCACGGTCATTGTCCTCTGGCAAAACATACTCCACCATTTCCACTTTGTTGAACTGATGTCCTCTAATCATGCCTTTTTCTTCTGGCCTATTGCTGCCCGCCTCAATTCTGAAACATGGTGTGTAGGCAAAATATTTCTTTGGAAGTTCTTCTTCCTTTAAGATTTCGCCGCGATGCAAATTTACAAGTGCTGTTTCAGCGGTTGGAAGAAGAAAGTTGTTTGGCAAAAATTTTTTGTCAATAAAATAGTCCTCATTTTCAAACTTTGGAAACTGTCCTGCACCAAAACCACAATCATACTTCAATATGTGTGGCAAGAGTTTAAATTCAAATCCATCCGCAAGGTGTTCATTGATGCAAAAGTTTAAAATTGCCCACTCCAATCTTGCTCCAAGCCCAGTGTAAATCCAGTTGCCCTCACCGGCAATTTTTATTGCTCTGTCATAGTCAATAAGCCCAAGATTTTTGCAAATTTCCAGATGAGTTTTGGGCTTAAAATCAAACTTTGGTTTTTCCTTAAATTCTCGCAGAACTATGTTGTTTTCCTTTCCTCCTGCCGGAGTTCCATCTGTGACAATATTTGGCAATGCATAATAAATTTTATTAAATTTTTCTATGGTTTTATTGTATTTTTCTGCAAATTCGGCCGCTTTTTTTGTGTTTTCACGCAATTTTTCTTGCAAAAGTGCAACATCTTCGCCCTTTCTTTTTGCAAGTTCAAATTCCTTTGCCCCTTTGTTTTTAAGGGCAAGCAATTCCTCCTCCTTTTGTTTCAGCAAAACCGCCTCATCATAGAGGGCAAGCATTTCATCCAAGTCCACCTGATAATCGCGCTTTGCAAAGCAATCTTCAAAATATTTCTTTTTGTTCTTAATTTCTTTTATATCAAACATTTTTATCTCCTTTTTGGGTCTTTGATCCCTTTTTTGTATTTTTGTTTATAAATCCGATTTATAATAAAAAACGCTTATCCCTTGCGGGACATTTTTAAATACGCAATACAAAGAAGATAAGTTTTCATAAAAAAACCTCCAAAAGATTTTTCTTTTAGAGGTGAATTTAAAAATCCACGGTGCCACTCTAATTGGGCATGCGCCCCACTCAATTATCTGCAGTTTTGTCGTGCAGTGCGACCTGACTTTCGCCAGAGCCTCCAAGGTGGAATTGACAATCGCTTTCATTTGCTTTCACCAACCGCAAACTCTCTGAATCAACTTTTGTCATAAGCCTCTTCATCAGCCTTACAATGTCATTATAACATCACTTTTCACAAAAAGCAATACAAATATTGAAATTTTGCACAAATTTAATATTAAATGTGCAAAACAAAAAAATTTACTGATCAATCTTTTTGAGTTTTTTCATATAGTTTTCAAAATAAGATGGAAGTTTTGCCTCAAAAGTCATCACTTTCCCCGTTCGAGGATGCACAAATGAAAGCCTGTAAGCATGCAAAAGTTGTCCGTCAAGCCCCTTGACCTCTTTGCCATACAATTTGTCTCCCACAACAGGATGTCCCAAATATTTTGCGTGAACTCTTATTTGATGCGTCCTGCCTGTTTGCAGGTCAAACTGAACCAAACAGTTTTTTTCAAAGCGTTGCAAAACCTTAAAGTTTGTTATCGCCTTTCTTCCGCTGTCCTGAACACTTATCTTTTTTCTGTCTTTTGGGTCGCGTTTTAAAAAAGTTTCAATTTTTCCTTCATTTTCCTTTAAATTTCCGTCCAAAAGTGCCAAATATGTGCGTTTTGCTGTTTTTTGCTTTATTTGTTCCGCCAAAGAAACATGTGCAAAATCGTTTTTTGCAACAACCAAAAGTCCGCTGGTGTCTTTGTCCAATCGGTGGACAATTCCTGGTCGCATCTGCCCATTTATGCCACTCAAATCCTTTATGGCATAAAGCAACGCGTTCACAAGAGTGCCGCTTTTTGTGGATGCACATGGATGCACCACAAGTCCTTGCGGCTTGTTTATCACAGCCAAATCTTCGTCTTGATAGATTATGTCAAGTGGGATATCCTCCGCTTGGGTGGAAATTGGTGTTGCCATGACCTCCTCAACCTCAATCGTCATGTTGTTTTTCAAAGAAAGTCCCGCCTTCAGTTTGTTTTTTCCATTGACATAAACATGCCCATTTTCAATCATGCCTTTGATGTGCGAGCGAGTGAAATTTGGATGTTTCTCCTGCAAAAAAACATCCAATCTCTTGCCAACGTCTGCTATGTTTGTCACAAAACTATTTTTGGTCATTTTTGTTTTGCCTTTCCAACTTTTGTGCCTTCACAAAATATAAAATCAAATAGATTACAAAAAGCACAACACCAATCACAAGGGCAACATCCGCAAAATTAAAGACAGGAAAACTCTTCCAAAAATCAAACTGAATAAAATCTCTGACATAACCCAAAATCAGCCTGTCATAGATGTTTCCAAGGCAGCCGGCAATCAGAAAGCCATAAGTTATGTTCAAAAGCCAAGTTTTGTTTTTTTCTTTGACATAATAAAAGATGAATATGCCCAAAAAGACCAAAGAAAGCATAAGCAAAAACACCTGCCTGCCAGCCAAAATCCCCCACGCAGCGCCGTAGTTGTGAACAAGTTGGAAATTGAAAAGGTGTGGAATAACTGTCACCATGTTTGAGCCCAAAGTTGCATCAAAAACATACTTGGTCACCAAATCAAGCACCAAGATTGCCACAGCAACAGCACACATGACGGAAAACTTAATCCAAAAATTTTTCTTCATTGTCAATCCTTTTCTATTTCCATATTCTTTGGCAAAAATATATACAAATTTTTGTCAACATATTCCATTTTTGCACCCAAAACATCTATAACACCTTGATAATAATCAAGTGCACTTGCCCTGTCGGCAGACGAGCAACCCCTAAAATCGATGAAATAAGGAGTGTTTTTCTTTAATAATTCCACTTTTTCTTTTGCATCAGCCAAGGTTTCTGGATAATAAACCCTAACCCCATCAATCTCGTCAGGAAGTTTTTGTGAAACTTTGAGGTTGTATGTTGCACGAGGCGTTGTCTTTTTCTTCACAACTTTCACATCATCGCCCTCAAAACCGAAAAATTTGTAAATATAATTCATAAAACTCATGAAAAATCACCTTCTTGATTTATAATAACATAATTTAATTAAATTTCAAAATAAATAAAATACATTTGACAAGGAAAATGAATTATTGATAGAATAAAAAAGGAGGTTTTATGTTAGGTGCAATCGTAGGAGATGTTGTGGGTTCTGTATATGAATTCAACAACATAAAGACAAAAAACTTTGCACTTTTTGGTGCAGAAAATCGGATTACTGATGACACAGTCATGACCTACGCCGTTTACAGAGCGCTTCATGACTGCCTTCAAGAATACAGAACTCTTCCTGAAAAAGAAAAGGCAAAATTGGCAAAAACTTGCCCATATCCTCAGTTTGCAAATTTGTCAAATTTTGCGATAAAAGAACTGAAAAACTATGGCAGGATGTATGAGGATGCTGGATATGGTCAAAACTTTTCTGCTTGGCTGAATTCGCAAGACGAGCAACCATACAATTCTTGGGGAAATGGGTCTGCAATGAGGATTTCTCCTGTGGCATATTTTGCTCACAGTTTGGACGAAGTCAAATTCCTTTCGGACAGAATCACTGAAGTCACTCACAATCACCCTGAGGGCATGAAGGGTGCTCAGGCAACTGCCTGTGCCGTTTGGCTTGCACTGCACAACCGAACCAAATCACAGATAAAGCAATTTATTGAAGAAAACTATTATCCTCTTGAGTTTGACTATGAAAAGTTAAATCAAACATACACCTATCACGTTGATTGCCAAAATTCCGTTCCTCAGGCTCTTTATTGCTTTTTGATAAGCACAAACTTTGAGGACGCAATAAGAACGGCAGTTTCCATCGGTGGAGACAGCGACACAATCGGTGCAATCACAGGTGCTGTTGCCGGCGCATATTACGGCGTGCCAAGGGCGATTGAAGAAAAGACGACAGATTATTTATATGGCCAAGTGAGGCATGATTATCAAGAGTTTAAAAATCAATTTCAGATAAAAAAAGACAGCAGAAATGTCAAATTTTTATAAAAAAATCAAAAAAATGGTGAAAAGGAGAAGAAAAATGGCAACAAAGACAAACAAAATTGAAAACAATTTGGAAAAGGCAACAAAAGTAAAAAACAAATGGTGCTTGTGCGACGAAAATCAAAAGAAAACAGTCTTCAAGTTTAATGAGGGCTACATCAAGTTTATTTCCGAAAACAAAACCGAGCGCGAGTGTGCAAGTTCTGCTGTTTTGGAGGCAGAAAAGCACGGATTCATAAACTTGGCAGAGGCAATAAAAAGCAAGAAAAAACTTTCTGCTGGCGACAAAGTTTATGCTGTAAATCAGAAAAAATCCGTTGTGCTGTTTGTTTTGGGAACGGAAAAAATGGAAAATGGCCTAAACATTTTGGGAGCGCACAT
Source organism: uncultured Clostridia bacterium (assembly GCA_947631485.1). Taxonomy (GTDB): domain Bacteria; phylum Bacillota; class Clostridia; order Christensenellales; family UBA1242; genus Caccovivens. The sequence continues at coordinate 9,858 of CANRLJ010000010.1, forward strand.
AGACAGCCCTCGCCTTGACCTGAAGTCAACTCCACTTTATGAAAAAAATGGCTTTTGCCTGATGGACACACACTATTATGGCGGCATAAAAAACTATCAGTGGGTCACACTTCCACTTGCAATGCATGGCGTTGTTGTGAAAAAAGATGGCAAAGTGATAAACATCAACATTGGTGAAAAAGAAGGCGACCCTGTCTTTTATATCTCCGACCTGCTTCCACATTTAAGAAAAGAAAACGGAAAGGATGAAGTCAGCGGCGAACAACTTGACATTGTTGTGGGAAATATGTCCTATAAGAAAGACAAAGAAAGCGAAGTTGTCATTGAAAACTTGAAAAAAATCCTCAAAACTTATGATATTGAAGAGGACGACTTTGTCAGTGCCGAAATTGAGATTGTCCCTGCAGGAAGAGCAAGAGAGCTGGGCTTTGACCGTTCTATGATTGTCGGCTATGGTCACGACGACCGCTCTTGCGCCTACACATCTCTTCAAGCAATTTTGCAGTGTGAAAAGCCAAAACGCACCGCTGTCTGCCTTCTTGTTGACAAAGAAGAAATTGGAAGCAATGGTGCAACCGGCATGAAGAGTCGCTTCTTTGAAAACATTGTGGCAGAGGTCATGAGTTTGGCTGGACAATACAACGAACTTTCTTTGAAGAGAACTTTGACAAATTCAAATATGATTTCAAGTGATGTCACAGCAGGCTATGACCCTTCATGGGCGGCTTCATACAATATTCAAACAGATGCCTTCCTTGCGTGCGGACTTTCCTTCAATAAATACACCGGTCATCGCGGAAAAAGCGGCGCAAATGATGCGTCGCCTGAATACATCGCAAAACTGAGAAAGATTTTGGAGGACAACAACATTTTCTTCCAATTCACAGAAATGGGTAAGGTCGATCAAGGCGGCGGCGGAACAATTGCCTACATCTTGGCAGAATATGGCATGAACGTCATCGATGCTGGAATTCCTCTTCTTTCAATGCATGCTCCTTTTGAGGTTGCATCCAAACTTGACATATATCATGCATATCTGTTCTATAAAGCATTTTTAAAAGATATGAAATAAAAAAAGACCAATTTTGGTCTTTTTTGATGCTTTTTATTTTAGTGTCCAAACATTACTTGCAAGGCACAACAGCGCCCCAACCACAAGCAGAGAAACATGCAAGGCATAATTCAAGTTTTCCGTGAAAATGACATTATAAATTTCATAACCCGTAAGCCCAGCCCCGCCAAGCAGCAGAACAACTGCAAACATTTTTGTTAAAAATCTCATAGATTTCTCCTATATGTGCATGTAAATGATCTTTGGTCAAATTTATATCAAAAAAATTATTTTTTTACAAAAAAATGGCTTTTTTAAGCCATTTTTATAATATTTTTGAATATTTATCTTCAATTTCTTGTGCTTTATAAATTATTGTTTTGCCACCTGAAACGATTGAGCCGTATTTGTCATATCCATATTGCATGACGTTTTTCAGAGGCTCAACATTTCCCTGTTGGTCGATGTGCCACCAAGCCATTTCCTCGCCTGTGTGATGACCATACAAAAATATTTGAGATGAGCCTGCGCCCTTGTAGGCGTATGAAACTTTGAGGCTTTCGCCAAGTTCTTCCAAGGCATAACGCTTGTCATCAGTGTCAACAAACACCTGAAAATATTTATCTGTGCTTTTTGTCTTGTATGCGTGAATCTTTCCACTTTGAACATATTTATCATACTTGGCAGATGTTGGTTGTGGTTTCTCTCTTAGTTCAAATTTCAACTTCTCATCCAAATATTGCACCGTTCCATCTTTTCTGACAAGAAAATCTCTTCCAGCAGACTTAAAGTATATTCCATTTTCATCTTCGCTATGAAGCAGAAATGTGTATGTGTCACGGCGAGACTTGGCATCATCATTTAATATGTACCAATAACCATCGTTTATTGAAACCATAATGCCCAAAGATGTTTCCATCCACTTTCTTATTCCCCATGTGATTTCGCCCTTTGAGTTTACAAATATGCAGTTTTTAGGACTTATCTGAACCAATCTGCCACCTTCTGGTAGGACCTTTTGGACTGTCCAACTTTGAAAAGTGTCACCATATTTCTTGGTCTTTGGGCTGTAAACCTTAAAAGTGTGGCGTTTGTGAGGCACTTTTATTTCATAAACGCCCCTGTCTGCGTCGATGCTGTCAATCAACTTGCCATCAAAAGGAAAGTCCAAAATTCTCATGTCAGCAGTCACACAACCGCTGCCGCCTCTCATAAACTCCACCTGAGCAACGCCGGTTTCTTCACTGAAATTTGATGCCGTCCAAAAATAATATGGCATTTGTTTTTTGTCTGGATTTATGAAGGTGTAACCCTTATTGGTTTCAACAAGTTTCCAACCACAGTGATAACCTTTATTTCTGTCAATCATAAAAACTCCTTTAACACTTGTCAATGATAACACAATTATGGCAGCATGTCAATAGCAATTTTGTGTAAATGGCACAATTCAATGCCAAAAATTGACAACAAAAAAAAGACTGATTGCTCAGTCTTTTTTTATTATTCAATGATTGATGAAACAACGCCAGAACCAACGGTTCTTCCGCCTTCACGAATAGCGAAACGGAGACCTTGTTCAATGGCAATTTCTTTGTTAAGAGTGATTGTCATCCTTACGTTGTCACCAGGCATAACCATTTCTACGCCCTTTTCAAGTTCGATTGTTCCAGTAACGTCAGTTGTTCTGAAGTAGAATTGTGGTCTGTATCCATTGAAAAATGGAGTGTGACGGCCGCCTTCTTCCTTCTTCAATACGTAAACTTCAGCAGTGAACTTTGTGTGTGGGTGAATTGAACCTGGTTTGCAAAGAACTTGACCTCTTTCAACTTCGTTTCTTTGAACACCACGAAGAAGAACACCAATGTTGTCGCCAGCTCTTCCTTCGTCAAGAAGCTTTCTGAACATTTCAACACCAGTAACAACTGTTTGTTTCTTTGCGCCCATACCAACGATTTCAACAACATCGTTGATCTTTACAACACCTCTTTCAACTCTACCAGTTGCAACAGTTCCACGTCCTGTGATTGTGAAAACGTCTTCAACAGGCATAAGGAAAGGCTTATCAACATCTCTTTGAGGTTCTGGGATATAAGAATCAAGAGCATCAAGAAGTTCTTTAATAGGTTGGCAAGCAGGATCGTCAGCCTTACCAGCTTGAGCGGCTTCCAAAGCCTTCAAAGCAGAACCCTTGATGATTGGAGTTTTATCTCCTGGGAATCCGTATTCAGTAAGCAAATCTCTGACTTCCATTTCAACAAGTTCAAGAAGTTCTGGGTCGTCAACTTGATCAGTTTTGTTCATGAAGACAACGATGTAAGGAACACCAACCTGTCTTGCAAGAAGGATGTGTTCTCTTGTCTGAGGCATAG